>JANNJF010000327.1:0-2883 GCA_031405715.1 Gammaproteobacteria bacterium
CAAACAACACGCTGAATGGCACGTTTATGTCTTAAAGCGATGTAAAAAAGCATGTTATAAGTCCACTAGAAGCTAAGCGAGGGCAACGGGCACACTCCGCAACCGCGAACCATCAACACGACACTGGCAGCTTGTGTGCCAGAACAGGACCAAGCCACGCAGTGCCCGGCGTGCACATCCATCAGGGAGTCAGCATGAAACCATCATCGTATGCAGTTTTTGCCCCGGCGGTACAGGATCGATTCTGGTCCCGCAACACTCCGCTGGACAGCCGGCTAGTCGGCCACCGGGAACATTTGCCCGCCAGCGCATCGCGCCTGATGTGCGATTTGACGGACAGCCCGCGCAAACAAATTCACTTCGACGCCCTCGTGGACTATTGGATCACCTATTCGATTCCCTGGCATGTGCTGGAACTGGGCACGGAGAGCGCCCTGGTGAGAATGGACACCCTCGGACTGCGCGTGGGCGAGGCGATGGATTTTGTGTTGCGCTTCAAGGTCGACCGGCAGCCGTCGGAACATCATATTCCGGCGGTGGTTGAAAAAATCGAACCGCAGGGCGTGACGCTGCGCTTCGCCGACTACGATGAGGACACCCGCAGGGATCTGGCCAAGCTGCTCTACGCCCTGTAGATTTGCGTCAGGCAAAGCCGTTGTAGGGTGGGCATCGCCCACCAACCCAGGCCAACCCGCGCCGCGTGTGGTGGGCGATGCCCACCCTACAAAATCGCCGCCCTACCCCAGTGCGCCGACACCCTACACCGCGGCCCACGCCCGATCCGCCGGCTAATGCGCGATCGCCACCTGTTCACGGATCAGGGCCTTTTCCACGATTTCGTCCGGTTCCGGATAGCGCGAGTAGATCTCATCCAATACCTGGTTGAATTGATTAGGATCGTAGGAAGCATCCGCCTGCTGATGCATGTGGGTAAGCAGGGCGCGCGAGAACTCGGCGGACAGACCGAGATCGCGCAGGACCCGCACGATACCGTTGTCGGCATCCGTGAGCACCAGCCGCAGACCCAGGCCCTGACATCCCTCGGTCTCGGGAAAGTCCAGAAGATCCTGGGGAGAGCTGTGGGGCGTGTAGGCCAGGTCCGACCAGTCGGTCGCACCGTCGATGCGATACAGCAGGAGCAGCACCGGGTTCTCAAAGTAGATCGCCAGCTCGATATGGCCCGTATTAAACGCGTCGATTTCCTCTTCCGTCAGATCCGGCCAGAAAAAACGCAACTCCGGACGGTCGTGAGTGCCGCGCCAACCAAATTCGATGCCCTCGGGAAAGCCGCTGCGTCCCGCCAGATAGGGCTTGCCGACCTCCAGACAAGAGGTCCCGTGTTTCTTTTCTTTTGCCATGCGTAACTCCTGTGTCGCTACCGCCTCACCCCTGCATCAGGCGAAGCATCTCAGACAATCGTTTAGGTGCATTCTCACTTCCCTGTAACTGCCATAACTGCATGGCTTCCCTTCCTTCCTGCACGTACCGCTTGCGCTCATCGTCCTGCCTGAACTCCTCGATGAAACGCGTTACGCTGCCCGATTCCGGTGTCCCGACCACCGGGTATTGCTGCAGAAATCTTACATACAACGCCAACGTCTCGGTTTCACTTAATCCCTCCTGCCCCGCCAGATGATCGGCCGCGCCGAAGTGAAACGCAATGACATTCCGCTGTTTGCGCGGATGGCGCGCGAAGCTGTCCGCCGGAATAGCGTGCATGCAGAGTGCCGCGAAACGATCGAACTGCTCCGCCAATCGCTCGAGGGCCGACGGGGGGCGCTTTGCCGAACCGAACCATTTATCGAACAAGCCCATACTATATTCTCGGTGGCTGCGGCGACACCGGCAGCCTATTGATCGTGACGCAATTCATGCCCACCCTACCTCTACGGAGTTATGTAAGAAATCAAAGGCAGTCACAATATCGGTGCTGCTCAATAAAGGAAATATAACATTTACACATAACCATAACGATGGGCCGAAAATGCAAAGTTACTGCAGTGTTGCGCTGGCGCCCACGACATTGGCCATGCCCTGCATCAGCGCCAAGCGTTCCTCCGCCTGGGAAACATCCGCGCCGGGTGGCTGTATGGCGTCGAGCAGTCTGCGTGCATCACCGCAGAGTAGCGCGACTTGTGCGGTATCAAACATACACAGCACAACCCTCAGTGCTGACAGCGACTCACTCAATAAGGTGGGTACAAGCTCATCGCCGGCGATGGGTGAATCTGCGCGCAACAGGTGTGCCGTCAGGGGCTGCTGCAACAGGCGCAGGTGCATGGCATGGGCCGCCTGCTCCTGCTCGATCTCCTCCCTGGCCAGCGGGTCATTGGCGGACGCCCGGATCACTGCCGTCATCACCACCGCGTGCAGCTTGAGCAGGGCCTCGGCCTCTGCCGCCAGATTGGCGTCACCCTTGCTGTGGATATACAGCCGGTCGATACGTTCCTTGAGCTGCAAGATCACGTCCGTATCCACCGCGCCCTGCAGGGCGACCATGTCATCCAGCAGTCGTTTGAAGCCCGCCTGAAAACGCACCAACTCCTGCTGGTCACGCTGCCACGCTGCCTCCACATCGGCCTGTTGCGGTGCCGGTGTCGCGGAAAACAATCGCGGGTTGTCGGCTTTACGTTGAACATGCCGTTCCCAAAAACCGGGCTTGGCGGAGAACCTGAGCATCATATACGACCCTGTCCGTGCTGGTCTTAAACGCAGAAAGTGGGCTAGTGTAACGGAAGCGGCGCGGAAAAGCTGGAGAGAATGATCGCAGGTCGACCCAGGCTGGACGCCGACCGGCAGCGGGTCTGTCCGCTCCAAAGGCGCGCACGCCGAGGGAACTGAACAAGTCCCCTCTCCCCCGTGCACTTCGGGGGAGAGGGTTAG
>JANNJF010000328.1:0-9097 GCA_031405715.1 Gammaproteobacteria bacterium
GGACCCCGCTATCCAGATACTGGATCAAAGTTTTGCGAAGTACCGGATTAATTCCACATCGGTGGAGCGGATCGCGCACGGCTTCCGCTGGTGCGAAGGCCCGGTCTGGTTCGGCGACGGACGCTATTTATTGTGGAGCGACATTCCGAACAACCGGATTTTGAAGTGGGAGGAGGAAACCGGCGCCGTGAGCGTGTTCCGCAAGCCATCCGATTTCGCCAACGGCAACACGCGCGACCGGCAGGGACGCCTGGTGACCTGCGAGCACGGCGGGAGGCGCGTATCGCGTACCGAGTACGACGGCAGCGTGACGGTGATCGCCGATCGCTTCGAGGGCAAGCGGCTCAACTCGCCGAACGATATTGTCGTCAAATCGGACGGCTCCATCTGGTTCACCGATCCGCCGTTCGGGCTGCTCGGCAACTACGAGGGACACGTGTGTGGATTGAGACCGATCAACTCCACCTCACTTTGGTATCCGAGGATTTTCAGCCCCGCCGGATTCATAAACGTGATACGGCTATCCACGTCTACCCCGTACACACCCTCGCTCAGAGTAGAAAGGATGCCGGCAAGGTGGCGTCGCTCAATATCAACGGTTTTGCGCACCTTGACTGAATGCACCATGGCGGCAAGGCGCGCCAGCAACAACTCAACCGGTTCTTCCTTGAACAAGCAATCCGTGGCACCCGCTTCCAGGGATACACGTATCACTTCATCCGAATAGGAGGCGGTGAGTATCGCGGTAGGCATGTGGTTATTTCGTGCGTCCGCGCGGACCGCGCGGCACAACACATCACCGTTGGCCCCGGGCATAAAGTAATCGATGATCGCGATATCGAAGCGTACTTCGTTCAACATCTGCAGGGCGTCAGCCACACTACAGGCGACACGGGTCTGGTAACCGTTTTTCTTGAAAAGATTGGCGTAATAATCGCGCGCAGTACGCGAATCATCCACAAGCAGAATGCGGATAGCCTCAGAAACGTTCATGCACAGCCCCGAATGCCAGATTCTTATAAAATTGGCTAATTAGATAACAATCATAGACCAGATCGTCGCCCACGGCCTTGCCAGCTGCAGGGTATTTATCGAATACCCGCGGCACCGGCCAAAAAACCGCTATTCCGTGGGTCTTAGGGGTGCACATCCCGTGGTCGCATAAGGCGGACGACCTGCACACCTGGGTGGAGGTGCCAAATTTAGGATTCTTCTAACCGCGACAGCAACCCTATGGTTTCGGAGAGGGCATACATCACAATCAAGGAGACAATAGCAATTAAAACACCGCCCACCATAAACTCAATACCACCCATAAAGGTGGCATCACCGAATGTCGGGAGAAAGATGGGCATCGGATCCATAATCGTTGCAACGCTCCTGCCGGTAAACCAGACATAGACACCGCCACCTATCGCGATCAAGGCGATAAAAAATGCCATGGCCTCTCCGCTCAGTTTTGTGAGCAGCGTCAATACGGGGAGAACGGAATGCACCTCTTTATCGAGGTGATCGATATCGCGCGCACGAATAAGAATCGCATGCACAACACAGTAGTTCGCCAGAATAAAACACGCCTGGAAGAAAATACCACCCAGAATCCCGCTCGGCGGCAATTCGAAGATCACCTTGCCAACCTTGAAAAAGGCCACCAAACTGAACAGGATGATGAGGGCCGCGGCGGCGCGCAAGGTTATCGACACCAGCCTGTGGACAAAGCCAGCGCCCTCCAACTGCTTAAGCAAGGGACGCATGAAAAAATACCTATTCATTCAGCTTGGCTCCGAAAACTCTATAATGTTAATGCGAATGGGCATGATGACACGCACGGAGAGGCAGCCCGCGATTTTATCCCCGCTCCATTAAAAACCGAATAGCACGAACTGCCGGCACCCCCAGCACCCGACGAACGGGGTCCAGAAGCGGTAAATTGCCTAAAATTTAAGCAAATGCCGATGACGCATCGGCCGATTCGTGGCAAGATAGGCGCGCCATGAAACAATACCTCGAACTAATGAACCACGTCCTGCACCATGGGACGAAAAAGGATGATCGCACCGGAACCGGTACCCTGAGCGTTTTCGGATACCAAATGCGCTTCGACCTGCAGCAGGGTTTTCCCCTCCTCACCACCAAGAAACTCCACCTCCGCTCCATCATACATGAGCTTTTATGGTTTCTCCGCGGCGATTCCAATATTCGCTATCTGAAAGAGAACGGCGTCAGTATATGGGACGAGTGGGCAGATGAAAACGGTGATCTCGGCCCGGTTTATGGTCACCAGTGGCGATCATGGCCTACCCGCGACGGTAAGCACATCGACCAGATCAGCTGGGTATTGCGTGAAATAAAACAAAACCCGGACTCCCGGCGGCTCATTGTCAGCGCATGGAATGTGGCGGACATTGAACAGATGGCACTGCCGCCTTGTCATGCCTTTTTTCAGTTTTATGTTGCCAATGGGGCACTTTCCTGTCAGCTATACCAGCGCAGCGCCGATATCTTTCTCGGCGTGCCTTTCAATATCGCCTCCTATGCCCTGCTCACCCTGATGATGGCACACTCCTGTGGCCTCAGGCCCGGGGAATTCATTCATACCCTGGGGGACGCCCATCTGTATAACAACCATATCGAACAGGCCCAGTTGCAGTTGACACGCGCGCCACGGGGTCTGCCCAGCATGCACCTCAACCCGAGTGTGACCTCCCTGTTTGATTTCCGCTACGAGGATTTCGAGCTGTTGAATTACGACCCATGGCCGGCGATCAAGGCGGCGGTGGCGGTGTAGCGTCTGAACTGAACCTCGGCAGCCCCGTCCATCCAAACCTTTCAGGAACAGAACAGCCATTGAGCCGACACACACCCAGCATCTCACTTATCTGGGCGATGGCGCGCAATGGCGTTATCGGTAAAAACAACACGCTGCCGTGGCGACTACCGGCGGATCTGCGTTATTTCCGGCAGCTCACGACCGGTCACCCTATCATCATGGGCAGAAAGAACTATGAGGATATAGGCAAACCGCTCCCCGGACGCACCAACATCGTGGTCACGCGCCAGAGGGCGTACACTGCCCCGGGATGCATCGTGGTGAATTCCGTTGAACAGGCGCTCAACGCTGCGGCTGCCGCCGATGAGGTTTTTGTGATCGGCGGCGCTGACATCTACCGGCAAACGTTCGACGCCGCAGACAGACTTTATATTACCGAAATTGATGCCGCCATCGATGGCGATACCTTCTTTCCGGAATTTGATCGGAGCCAGTGGCGCGAGGTCCGCCGTGAGCAGCATGCACCGGATGAGTTAAATCCCTATCCCTACAGTTTCGTGCTGCTGGAACGCGACTGAGGGCCCTGACTGGCTGAGGCAGCATTGAGTTCAGCCCCGGGCCCGACACACACTCGTCTATGCCCGGCCCACCTCAGTGTATCTGCGCAAGCAACTCCCGCGCCTGTCCCTTCTGAGATTCATTGCCTTCCGCCAGCACCTCGTCCAGGATGCTGCGCGCACCCTCGGCATCACCCATGTCGATATAGGCCTTGGCAAGGTCAAGTTTGGTAGCGGTTTCGTCCCACTGCGGCTCTTCGACCGCTACATCCGCGTCCGCTGCCTCAGCACTGGCCTCAAATTCCAGGGTTGGGTTATCCGCCGCCGTGGCATCCATGGCGAACGTCAGGCCTTCATCGACGGCCGCGCCATGCCCGCTGGGTGCATCGAAATCCAGGGAGATTTCAGTATCCGCAGGCGGCTCTATAGGGACGTCAAAATTTATACCACCTGAACTGCGCGCGGGTGCAGGTTCTTCATCATTGAGATTGAAATCCATATCGAGACCTCCCTTGCCCATACCACCGGACGGTGTCTTCGTGTCGGTATCAAACTCAAGATCCAAACTCGCTTCCGGGGTGGCGCCGGTACCCCCTAAATCAAAGTCGAGACCAGTGCCCTTAGACGGGACGTAATCGGAACCTGACGTCGCGGTAGGCACTTCATGCAGCATCTCGCCCATATCGAAACTCAGCGGCTGACTGCTCGGGGCGGGCGCATGCCCGGTAGCATTGCGCTCGAACGCGGTATGTGAATCCATAGGAATGGCAGCAGCAGCGCCGGCCCCACGGGTCGGGGCACCGCCACGGAACATGGGATTATTCGGGCTTATCTTGCGGCCCATCTCCTCCACCTTATCCCAGACCTTGCCGCCTTTGCCTTCGAGGGCGGCATACAATTCTTCCGCCAGGGTTTCAAACCCGGATACGTCGTTACGCTGATGATAAATTTCCAGCAGTTTCTGTTTCAGCTCGTGACGCGCGGGATCTTTCACCACGGCTTCCTTGAGTATTTCCTCCGCCTGTTCATCGCGCCCATAGGCAAGGTAGACCTCCGCTTCCGCGATGGGATCGACTTCGTCCGTATGAATATTGCCCATGCCGCCCTGACTGAAGTCACTCAAGAAAGACGTGTCGCTGGCGCCCGGCTGGCTGGCGCTTTGCGAGATACTGGAATTATCGGGGCCGATACTACCGCCCGAGAGTATGCTTTCCTCGAACTCCACCGTGGCGCGCCGGCGGCGCACGTAGTGCAGGGCGAATATTCCGCCACCCAGCACACCCACACCCGCGAGGATGGTAAATATCAGCGGGTTGTCGAAAAGATTGTCCGTGAGCGTCTGCAGAAAACCACTCTCTTCCACCGGCGCCGGCGGCGGTACAACGGGTTTGCGCACCGGCTTTTGGACAGCCGTGGGGGCCGGTAAGGCCCCAGGCGGTATTTCCTGTGGGGTAACCGGGGTCTCAGCCAGCGGCGGCGTAACCGGGGCTGGCTCTACCGGGGAGGGTAAAGTCGCGGTTGGCGCTACCGGCTCCGGTTTCGCCTTGGTGCTATCACCCGCCTGTTTCTGTGCCTGCGCCAGATCCTTATTTTCCAACTCGATCAGGCGTGAAGTATTTTTTACCTGCTCCTGCATCTTGCCGACGCGGTCGCGCATTTCCTTGTTTTGCAGCTCCTTGGATTCGATCGCTTCTTCCAGAGTCGCCACTTTCTCTGTCAACGCGCGCTCTTCTTTCGCGGCATCTTTGCGCGTCTCGACACCTGGCGCCTTGGCCCCTTCAGGGGCGGTCGTGTTCTCCAGATTGGAGCGGACAATTTTCAGAAGGTCTTCGTCACCCGCGCCGGCGGGTTGGGCAGGGGGTGATTCTTTTTTTGTCGATGTCACTGGTTTGGCAGGCGCGACGGTTGCGGCGGCTTTGGCTGCAGGTTTGGCCGCGGCCTGTGGCTTGGCCTCCTCCCTAGGCTTGGTCTGGGCCATTGGCGCCTCGCTGGTTTCGCTCGGCATGGTCACCCCACTGCTGGCGGCAGCGACCTGGGTCTTGTACTTCTGCCACACCTCGTACTGGGCCTGAAACTCGGCACGCGCGGACGCTTTCGGCACAGACTCGACCTCGTCCCGCTCGGGAACCTTGAGGATCATGCCGGCTTTGAGGTTGTTCACATTTTTCGCGTAAAACGCGGAGGGATTGGCGCGTAGTAGCGCCAGCATAATCTGCTGAGTGGTGAGTGTCTTATCGACCCGTATTTTATCGACGATACGACCGAGGGTCTCACCGTTCTTAACCGGACCATACTCCCAGGCACTGGCCCATGCCCGCGCTCCGCCATCACTGACCGTCCCACGGTCACGGGTTTCTGCCACCGGGGCAACCGCCTGCGTATCGGGTAGGAGCTCTGTGGTGGCGGGAGCCGCCGCGGGCTCAGGTGGCAGGCTTGCCTTCGGTTCCGGTTCAGCTACCGGGGATGCCGCTGCCGTTTCTACCGGCTGCCTACCTGCGACGGGTTCTTCTGTTGTCTGGGTCGTGGTCGATGTTGGTGCGGGGGTCCATTCATCCGGTGTAGCACCCATGCTTGGCGCGGCGCCGGTGTCGGCTTGGGGTTCGACGGGTGCGGGTGTAGTGTCGGCAACGTCGGGGGGCTGAATCTCGGCGGGCTTTGCCTCCGCCCATTGCGGCGGATCGAGCAGTGCAGTGTATTCCCGGATCAGCTTGCCACCCGACCACTCCACCTGGAGCAACAGGTGTAAAAAAGGTTCACGGATCGGCTCATCGGTCGACAGCCGGAGGAAGGCACGGCCATCATTGCGCTGAGTGACATCGTACTTGATGCCGGTGAGAAAAAACGGCCGCTCGATGCCGGCGTTTTCAAAATCGGCGCGCGACGCGAGGGAAGACTTCAGTGTCTTGAGTTCCTGCGGGGAGATAGACGAGAGTTCGATTTCTCCATCCAGCGGTTCGTCCAATCCGGAACGCAACACCAACTTTCCCATCCCCAATGCATAGGCAAACACTGGCGCCGCTGCCAAGACGGCCACGAGTATCCACTGCACCACCCGTACCCTACCCAGAGTCATTTGCTGCATCGCACTCATTCCCCCCAAACATCCAGTCGCGGACTAGACAAGAGCTTATATTACTTGGACTTATGTAAAGATAGTAGTAATACTCTTTACAAACATCAAGCAACTATAGCTTACAAATACGCTTTCTCCAAGCGTCCCGCGTATCCCTCCCTTACCTATTTATCGTTATTTGACGAATAGTTAGCGAGAAAATTTCGCGTGGAGATCCAACCTCAAAACAGGCCAAAACTGCCTAATCCAGGGCACGGACGAGCCAGTGGGGACCCGCGCCAATACAGCCTAAGCCGCTTAGTCTAGGGGTCAAGCCTCCAGTAATATACGCAACATACGCCGTAGCGGTTCCGCCGCACCCCATAACAACTGATCACCCACGGTAAAGGCGGACAGGTATTGGCTACCCATGGACAGCTTGCGCAACCGCCCCACCGGCACCGTCAATGACCCCGTGACCGCCGCCGGGCTCAGCTCACGCATACTGCGGTCACGCTCATTGGGTACGACCTTCACCCAGTCGTTGGCACCGGCCAGCATGCCACTGATCTCATCCAGCGGCACATCCTGTGTGAGCTTGATGGTCAAGGCCTGACTATGGCAACGCATGGCGCCGATACGCACACACAGGCCGTCCACCGGAATCGGATTGCCCTGCCTACCGAGGATCTTATTGGTCTCCGCCTGGGCCTTCCATTCCTCCTTGCTCTGCCCATTGCCCAGGTCTTTGTCGATCCAGGGGATAAGACTGCCCGCCAGGGGGACACCAAAAAGCTCGGTGGGATACGCGCGGCTGCGCAAGGTGTCGGCCACCTGCTTGTCGATGTCCAGTATCGCCGACGCCGGATCGTCCAATAACGGCTTGACCATCTGATGAGCGACACCCATCTGCTTGAGCAATTCGCGCATGTTCTGCGCCCCGGCGCCGGAGGCCGCCTGATACGTCATGGCGGTCATCCACTCCACCAGCCCGCGCTCGAACAATCCCCCCAGGGCCATGAGCATCAGGCTGACCGTGCAATTGCCGCCGATGAAGTCTTTCGTGCCGGCCTTGAGCGCATCCTGGATCACGCGCTGGTTCACCGGATCGAGAATAATGACGCTGTCCTTCTCCATGCGCAGGGTGGAGGCGGCGTCGATCCAATAACCCTTCCACCCGGCGGCGCGCAGTTTGGGAAAGATATCTCCGGTGTAGTCGCCACCCTGACAGGTGATGATGATATCCATGGCCTTCAACTGCTCGATGCTCTTGGCATCCTTCAGCGGCGCCACGTCCTTGCCGATGGCCGGGCTCTTGCCACCGACGTTGGAGGTCGTAAAGAACACCGGCTCGACATGGTCAAAATCCCGCTCCGCCTGCATGCGCTGCATCAGCACCGAGCCCACCATGCCACGCCATCCCACCAGTCCTACCCGCTTCATCGCCCTTCCTCAAAGTTCAAATTCAAATATGATCATGTCCGTCTAAGCGAGGACCCGGCACCATGCGCCACAACCTTCAGCCCCGTAGGGCGGCCACCACCGCATCACCCATGCGCCCGGTACCGACCTTGGTCATGCCATCGGTATAAATATCCGCCGTGCGCAGACCCTGGTCCAGGACCGTGGATACCGCCTGTTCCACCTTATCCGCCAGTCCCGCCTCTTTCAAAGTGTAACGCAGCATCATGGCAACGGACAGGATGGTCGCCAGGGGATTGGCCACGCCCTGGCCGGCGATATCCGGCGCCGATCCATGGATCGGCTCGTACATGCCTTTCTGGTTGGCATCGAGAGAGGCGGACGGCAGCATACCGATAGAGCCGGTGAGCATGGCGGCCTCGTCCGACAGAATATCGCCGAACATATTGGTGGTCACGATCACGTCGAACTGCTTGGGGGCACGCACCAGCTGCATGGCGGCATTGTCGACATACATATGCGACAACGCCACGTCCGGATAGTCCTTGCCCACACGGATCACCACTTCGCGCCACAGCTCGGTGACCTCGAGCACGTTGGCCTTGTCCACGGAACATAGCTTTTTGCTGCGCAGACGCGCGATGCTGAAGGCCGAGCGGGCAATGCGCTCGATTTCGGATTCGGCATAGACCAGGGTATTGAACCCCTGGCGCTCGCCGTTTTCCAGGGTACGTATGCCGCGTGGCTGGCCGAAATATATACCACCGGTAAGTTCCCGCACGATCATGATATTGAGGCCCGCCACCACCTCCGGCTTAAGGGATGATGCGGCGGCCAGTTGCGGATAGAGGATGGCCGGACGCAAGTTGGCGAACAACTTGAGCTCCGCGCGCAGACCGAGCAGCGCCTTTTCCGGACGCAGGGTGATGGGCAAGGGCTCCCATTTCGGGCCGCCCACGGCGCCCAACAGCACCGCATCGGCGGATTGGGCCAGGGTCAGCGTGGACGCCGGCAACGGGTGCTGATGCAGATCGTAGGCCGCACCCCCCACGGGGGCGCTTTGCGTCTCGATCTTCAGGCCGAAATCCCGGCGCAGCGCTTCAAGTACCTTCACCGCCTCGGCGGTGACTTCCGGACCTATCCCGTCGCCGGGCAGTATGGCAATTTTTTTCGTCATCGGTGTCTCGAATTGAAAAAGTAGTTAGGGATGCATCATGCCAGATTACCGTTTGTCTCCGTAGGGTGGGCGACCGCCAGGGATGGCGGAAGTACTGGAAACGCAGGAGCAGTTTCCAG
>JANNJF010000329.1:0-5608 GCA_031405715.1 Gammaproteobacteria bacterium
GAGATAAAGAATTTCCTGGGCATCGTCGGCTCTTTTTCTCAGGCTGGAGAATCTCTGTCCATAGCTGCGGATCTGTCTGGCAAGTAAGTCTATGTGGCCAATGGCATTAGCGGTATCGCTTCTCGGTGCATGATCGGCGCCAACGGTGGACTTTACGCCATTTGCCGCAGTCGCGACCGGTTTCGCCACCTGTGAAACGTCGACCCCACAGCGACTCATAAATCTAGCGGCAATTTCCAGACAAATGATCGGTTACACAAACTTTTTTACGCCCTCGACCACCCCTATCCTGATATCCATGGCGATAACGACACCGAACCGGTTCGTTGCTACAATCGCCGCCAGCCGACACACAGCCGACTTACGCCATGACTTCGCTAGCTGCGCCCGACACTGCGACCCAACCTACCGACCGTGCCCTGCTGATCGAGGCACAGAAAATACGCACGCACTATCGCGGCATGCCCGCGGCATTTGTCGGCATCGCCGCCGTGGCCACCATCATCGGTGTGGCCTTACCGCGACTGGAAAATTCATTCGTGATGCCGGTGTGGGTTGCCAGCGTGTACATATTAACTGTCGCTCGATTTCTTCTTTGGCGAAACTACCACCGTAAAAATCCGCCAGCGCAAGACGCCAGGCGTTGGGGGTTCTATGCGATCGTCGTCTACGGAATCTCCGGTGTCATCTGGGGCGTGGGCAATTTCGTCCTGTATACGCCAGGCCAGATCGAATACCAGATATTGTTGCTTTTTGTTTCGTTGGGCGCGGCGATGGGCGCGCTGGTGGGACAGATATCCTACATGCCGACGTTTTACGTATTCATCTACCCGCTTCTCATCATGTCGGCTATTTCTTTCCTGCGCGAACTGGACGTCATTCACGTGACGTTCAGTGTCTTGATGCTCGTTTACCTCGCGGTGGGAACCCGTCTTGCAGAAAGTTTGCACCGTGCGTATCTGGAATCGGTCAACCTTAGGTTCGAAAACATCGACCTCATCGAGAATCTAAAGCAACAAAAAGAGGCCGCAGTGCAGGCCCAGCATACCGCCGAAGAGGCCAACGTCGCCAAGTCCCGCTTCCTCGCCGCCGCCAGCCACGACCTGCGCCAGCCGTTGCACGCCATGAGTCTGTTCGTGCAAGCGCTCGAGGAGTCGGAGTTGCCCAACGCCGAGCGCGTCATGCTCAGCAACGTGCGCCGCTCGGTCGACGCCATGGAAGAATTGTTCAACGCGCTGCTCGACGTCTCTAAGCTCGACGCCGGGGTGGTGCCAGTGAACCTGTCCACGGTGCCGCTGCAGCCGATCATGGAGCGTGTTGTTGCGCAGTCTCAGCCAATGGCACAGGACAAGGGTCTAGGCCTGCGGTTGCGCTGCGCCCCGGTGTATGTCCGGACCGACCCGATGTTGCTGGAGCGCATCCTGCGTAATCTCGTTTCCAACGCCGTGTGCCACACAGCGCGGGGCAGGGTGCTCGTTTCCTGTCGGCGGCATGGCGGTTCGATCCGCCTCGAAGTGTGGGACACCGGCCCCGGGATTCCCGCCGACCAACACCAGGCGATCTTTCGCGAGTTCATCCAGCTCAATAACCCGGAGCGCAACCGGCTCAAGGGCCTGGGGTTGGGGCTGGCCATCGTCGAACGTCTGTGCAATTTGTTGCACCATCCCTTAACGCTGCGTTCGCGTGTCGGTCGCGGATCGGTGTTCGCGCTCAGCGTGCCACGCGGCGTGGCGCACGATTACCAGGCACCGCCGGCAACGGTCCATCAGGGCCTGGGTGCGTTCGATTTCGCCAGCAAATTCGTGTTGGTCATCGATAACGAGATTGCAGTGCAGGAAGGTATGCGTGCGTTGCTCGAAAAATGGGGCTGCAAGGTGCTGAGCGCCGGCTCCGCCGCCGAGATGTTAACACATCTTAGCAACACGTCGCGCCCACCCGACCTCATCATCTCCGACTATCGCCTGTGCCACGAGGAAAACGGCATTCAGGTGATTGAGCAGCTGCGCGGCGAGTTCAACACCGACGTACCGGCCTTCCTGATTACCGGCGATACCAGTCCGGCCTGGTTGCGCGAGGCCGAGACGAGCGGCCTGCCGATTCTGCACAAGCCGCTCAATCCGGCGCGGTTGCGGACGTTAATGGCCGGTGTGTTAAGCGCAGCCGATAGTGCCGGGAAAAATAACTGAGAGGAACGACAAGCTGCGCGCTCCGCCGCATCCATTGGGTTCTTCTCCTCGGCGACCTTCGAGGGCATAAACTGCACGCAGCAGAACACGACGGCATGGATGCCGGAGGTAGAGCAACGCAGGCGCAGTTGGCGAGGATGCGAAGAGTTTAATGCCTACGTTTCCCCCTCACCCTAATCTTGCCAGAGGGGAAATGTAATGCGCCCTGTTTTTTGATCTGATCCGTTGTTTTAAAACCCCCATTGGCGGTTTCGCTGTCGCCGTCCCACCGATCCTACAGCCTCAGTGGTCGAGTCTGTCCGACTGCCGGTGGTGAACCGAGACCAAGGTCGCATTCCTTAGACCCTCAGCCTTTGCTAGAGTGAAGATAGTCGACGCTGCCGGAAAATTCCCGGTGGCGCAGGAGGGTGCGATGGTGGCAAGCGTGTTACGGAAAACAGCCTTTCTTTGGTTTGTCGTCATGTTGCTGCTCGCGGCGTGCAGCGGCAATGGTACGCCGTCTGGCCCCGGAGATTCCACGTCCAATCCCGCCCCGCCGCAAAACGAAGACGCGGCCGTGACCATGTCGTTATCCGCGACGCCCACGTCCGTTACGCACGGTGCCACCGCCACGCTCGCGTGGTCCAGTGCCAACGCCAGCAGCTGTACCGCCGCGGGCGGCTGGACCGGCCCCGTCACGCCGGTGACTAGGGGCACGCGCGTGAGCGTGGCGCTTACGGCTGATACAACTTTTACATTGACATGCAGTGGTGCCTCGGGAAGTGCCACCCAATCGGTGACAGTGCGAGTCAGCACTGCCAACAGCGGCGGCGGCAGCGCCGATCCTGTGCTGCTCAATTTCGCCGAAACCTGGTCGCAAAATTGGAACTTCGGCGGTCATTCCGTGGACGCGCAATTTACTGATAATTACGGCAACTGGGCTATGGACGACGTAACGTATGAACCGTGGCTGTTTGACCGGGCGAGTGTAGCGTACTACCTCTATCAGGCGACGGGCGATACGCGCTGGCGCGATTCGTTCAGCACCTACTTCAGCTTTTACCGCACACACATCGACTCCCAGGGTATTTTCACGCCCAAGGGGAATGCCGATACCAAATACAGCTATGTCACGCCGTTTCTGTACTACGAACGGCTCACCCAAGACACCCAGTACCGGCCCATAGCCAAACGCATTTACGATGCCTGGTTCGCGGAATTCCCCAACAACTACAGCACCAGTATCGGCCTTTGGACCGAACGCGAAATCAGTTTGGCGCTGGAGGCGGCGGTGAGTTATTACGAGCTGACCGGCGATGCCCAGGCACTCGCGCGCGCTCGTGCCTTGATTGATCATTGGGACCAGGCCTGCGGCAGTAATGCCGTGCCGTTGCATACACTGGAGCAGCACGGCGAGGAATTCGGCAACGCCTGGGCTACGCGGCGCATGACCAGCCCGTGGATGGCGGGGTTGTACTTTCAGGCGGCAATGCGTTTGCATCGCCTTACGGGCGACACGCAGCCGCTGGTCCAGATTGCACGCTACGCGGACTGGCTGGACCGGTACGGTTTTGTCGACGCCGCGGTGACGCACCCGGAACATGCAGGTTATATCATTCCTTATTATCTCGTTGGCGAAGACGGCCCCTACACCGCCGAAACTCCGGACTGGGGCGATGCCGACCACGCGTACGACGTCGGCAATCTCTTGCAGGCTGCGATTTACGCCAAGACCCAGCTTGGCCAGGGCACGACCTTGATCGAGGCACGCCGCGCCCAGATGCAGGCCACCGCGCTCAATAACTTCGAGTATTGGACCCGCACTGCGACCTACCTGCCAAAGTACCGGCTGACGCCACCACGAAAATTTAATTGGTGGTATCGCAGCCGCACGCTGCTCGGCACCAATCTCTGAAATATTTATATAATAATACGTAAGGAAGACGCCGCAGCCGGTCGTTTAGAATTGGCCGTTTGTAGGTTCATTGGAAATGAAGAATCACTAATTAGGAGGCAATCCATGCGAACAAGAATCCTTCAGGTATTCCTGCTTTTCGTAACGGTGTATGCGATCTTCGCATACACCCCAGCAAGTGCGGCGACCATTTGCTCGGACGCCAATGTTCCCGATGGTTATGCCGTCATCGCGGTCGCACCTAATGGAAGTTGTACTACCAATATTGCCTATACAGTTGAACCCTTTTCTTCAAACCAACAAATTTGCGCTGCGAATGGCGTACCCGCAGGCAGCGTGGTCACGCAGGTGCGGGTCAACTCCGTTACTTGTTACAACTTTCTACAGTACACAGTCCAAGAACCGTTTGATGGACAGGTGGTCTGCGCCGCCGGCAGTGTGCCGTCCGGTTATGTGGTGACATCGGCCACCGCCAACCTCGCTACCTGTAGTAACTCCTTGCAGTACCGCATCGCACAAGCGGCCAATGGACAGGCGGTGTGTGCCGCCGGCGGCGTGCCGTCCGGTTATGTGGTGACATCGGCCACCGCCAACCTCGCTACCTGTAATAACTCCTTGCAGTACCGCATCGCCTTGCCGAGTGATGGCCAATTGGTCTGCGCCGCCGGCAGTGTGCCGTCCGGTTATGTGGTGACTTCTTCATCTGTTAACCCCAACGTTTGCTCGACCTTCTTACAATACCGAATCGCTGTGCCGAACAGCGGCCAGTTAGTCTGCGCGGCCGGTAAAGTGCCGACGGGATATGTGGTTACGTCGGTGTCGGCGAACCCCAACTCCTGCGCAGACACGCTGCAGTATTTGATTCAGCAACCGTCCAATGGCAATACCGTTTGCGCCGTGGGCGGCGCCCGTGGGGTTCCAACGGGCTATGTGGTGACTGCCATTGGGATCAACTCGAGCCAGTGTCACAATTTCATTACCTACAACATTGCCAATCCCAACGGTAACTCGATCACCATGTGCTCGGTCACCGATGCGCCTGCCGGGTATCGCATCAATTCGGTTCTCGGTACCACTAGTGCTTGTTCGAATGCACTCTATGTCTACACGACCTACCAAATCGTGCCGTTGAGTCAAAAACCGATCGCTACGTTCGTCAACTCAAAACCTCCACGACAACAAATTTACCGACCGATTCCAGCCAACATTACCTTTGACGCCTCGGGTTCATATGATCCAGATGGTATGCCGTTATCGTACCGCTGGGACTTTGGCGATGGGTTCACGGAGACGACAAATGTGCCGGTGATTGCGCACACATTTTCTACCAACTACACTGCGGTCTCCGTACAGCTTACCGTCAATGACGGGACTCTGAGCTCGGACCCTTACTCGGCATATATCGTACTCCGCGTAACCGAGCGACCTACTGGAAAGTAGTTACCAGCTGCATAGACATGCAGAAAAAATGGAGAAAAAAAGGGATCGGAGGAGAAGGGCACATGCTTAAGTCATGACCCTCTGGCCC
>JANNJF010000330.1:0-1158 GCA_031405715.1 Gammaproteobacteria bacterium
GGCACGCCGCCGCAAACGCGCTCGGCATCGATATCATCCAGTTATCGGGCGATGTGGGCCACGCCTGAATCGCATGCCGGCCGCCACCATAATCCTGGCTTTTGACTATGGTCAGCGTCGTATCGGGATTGCAGTCGGACAAGCAGTGACCGGCACTGCGAGAGCGGTGACCACCCTGCAAAATCACGGTAACGAACCGGACTGGGAAAAAATCCGGCGGTTGATCGCGGACTGGAAACCGCAACTGCTGCTGGTAGGACTGCCGCTGCATGCGGACGGACGGGACAGCGCCTTCAGCGATGAAGCCCGGCGTTTCGCCGCCGCCCTGCAGCAGCGCTTCGACATCCCCGTGGAACTGCATGATGAACACTTGAGTTCGGTCGAGGCGCAATCGCAATTGCGTGACCAGCGCCGCAGCGGCGAACATAAACGCAAAATCGCCAAGGCCCATATCGATTCCGTGGCGGCGGCCCTGATTCTGGAAAGCTGGTTTGAAACCAACCGCCCCCCCACCGGCCCCTCGTAAAAATAAACCACAGAGACACAGAGGCGCGGAGGATTGAAGGTTAATGCGGTAAAATTGCGCTCCGCTTGAATGTAAGTTTCTCTGCGTTCTCCGTGGCTCTGTGTCTCTGTGGTAAAAAAATTAGAATTTTCAGGTGCTTCCGACAGGAAGCCTCGTTATAATGGCGGCCCATGACAACCCCCGGGTACGGAGGATTAAGCGCTAAAACGCCTAATCCCCAGCTGAATGCGCAAGGCAAACTGCAACATCTGCTCGCTATGGAGGGGTTGAACCATTCCCAGATCAACGAAATCCTCGATGCCACCGCATCCTTCATCGATATCAACGACCAGGCCGTAAAGAAGGTTGCCGACCTCAAGGGCAAAACTGTCGCCAATCTGTTTTTCGAAGCCAGCACCCGCACCCGCACCACCTTCGAACTCGCCGCCAAACGCCTGTCCGCGGACGTGCTCAATATCAACGTCGGCACCTCTTCGACCACCAAGGGCGAATCGCTGCTGGATATGATCAAGAACCTGCAGACCAACGGCGGGGCGGTGAGTTTTACGATCATGCTCACCACGCCGGCTTGTCCACTGCGCGGCGTGATGGAGCGCGACGCGCGCGCGGCCCTGGCCAAGGTGCCGGGCGTG
>JANNJF010000331.1:0-3848 GCA_031405715.1 Gammaproteobacteria bacterium
GGGGGTTAATAAATACAAACCCCCCCCTAAAAACACAACCACCCCTTCGCTTAACCCCGGGCGCGTTTGGATACCGCCGTTATCGGACCCGGCGGACGGCTCGGTCAGGGCAAAGGCGCTGATCTGACCGCAGGCGAGGAAACTTAAGAAACGCGCGTGCGCCTGCTCGCGCAGCGCAAGGGAGTCCAACTCCTGCACCAGCAGGCGATGCAGATCATCCAGCCCGCTTTGACAGGCGCGCAGCTTGACCGCCAAGGCCTGCATGTCGCGGCTCTTCGCCGTCTCCACCGTCTGTTGCACCAGCATCAGATAGGAACGCCCCAGATACTTCAGCGTCGAACCGGGAAACAGAAACATGCCCTGGATACGCTTGCCCCAGGACTCCATGGCCTGACGGAAGGGTTTGGGCTCCGGGTGTTCCAACATACGGATGATGCGTTTGATGCCGCCACGCAGTCCGCGCCACGCGGCCTGGTCGGCGAGACACGCGCTCAACTCCGCCCGCAGGCTCGGCAGGTCCTTGTCGCGACCGAGCATCACCGGCATGGTGCCGATGCTGGTGCTGGCCATGATCAACAGACCAAAGGCCGTGTCCATCTGGCCCATGCCGAGATTGGTCAGCACGGAATACTGCGCCTTGCTCCAGCCCTTGCCGCCGAGGGACGTCGGCACGATGGTGGCGAAGGCGTTGAAGTCGCGCAGCCGCTGGATATCCGCCTCCGGCATACCGTGCAGGGCGTCGATATAGCGCCCGTAGGACAGATGGCCGGGTGGCACGCTGAATCCGCCACGCAACAGACGCAACACATCGGCACGCGTGCGGCGCAGGGTGGCGTCACGTGTGTAGTGCTCGATGGTCAGCACTTGTTGCGGCGCCAGCAGCTGGCCGTTGATGAAACTGCCGCTGTGGTAAGTGAATTTTTCCTGCGCATCCCAGGTGAGCGCTTTGGTATGGCGGCGTTTTTTGCCCAAAACCGGTTCCACCTGGGGCGGCAGGAGGGCGCGCAGTTTGCGGCGGTTGTCGCTGGCGCGCCACAGATTGCGCGCGTAGACGTATTCGCGCAGTCCTTGTTCCTGCGCCTGCTGGGCCACGCGGCAGGCGAAATCCGGATCTTCGGTTTCCAGTTCGCCGGCGCCCGGCCATTGACTGAACAGCATGGCGTCGCGATAGCGCGGCGCCAGAATGTCTTCCTCGGAATAACCCATGCCACCGAAAATCTGTCCCGCCAGCCACGGCACCGCGTCCATCCACGGACCCATGTGCTCGCGCACCAGCGCCAGCACCTTGTTGGGTTCGGGTTCACACCAGTCGCGCGCCAGCTGCAGCAGGGCCACGGCCTGTTCGATGCCCGCGAGCATGGCCTTCACACCACCGAACTTGGCGATGGAGTCGCGCCCCTCGGCGTCCTTGAGTTCGCCGCGGAACTGTACCCGTTGTCCGGCATATTCGGCGGCGCGGGTGCGCAACACCGTGGCCTGACCCAGGGCCAAGGCCAGACTTAAATGCGCCATGGCGGGCGTGGCCTTGAACCCACTGAGCCCCGCGTCAACCGCGATGCGCACCGGTTGCGCCGCATCGCCGCCGGCGCCATGGGCCAGGGCCTCGCCCATGCGCGCACCGTTGCCCTGGGCATCGTACAAACGCTCAGCCGCCGCCGGCAACCAATTGGACTGACCATCCTGTTCGCGCCACACCGGTGCGGCCAGTACGTCGGTCTGCGGCCGGCCACTATAAGACTCCGCGAGAAAATGATTGGCCGCGACCCAGGCGAGGGCCGGCGACCACGCGGCCAACCACTCCACGGCTTCTACCGCCTGCCCCCGCGCCTCTTCGATCCAGCGCCGCAGGTGTGTGCGGCGGGTATCGTCCCAGCCTTGTAGCGAGAGTTGCTTCAGGTGTTCCGGCGTAAACTGTTCACGCAACCACTGCCAGTGGTGTTCGCGCAGGTTACGCGCATGCACCGCGGGAGCGCGCAGGCCGGTGGTGTCCGGCGGCAGACACTGCGCCTGCTCCAGCAGGGCGTGCAGCTCCCCTTCCATCCAGCCATAGGCATTTTTTTCCAACCAGTGACTGAGGCGTCCGTGCAGCCCGGGCACCACGTCCTCGTCCAGCGGGATTCCCTCCAGGGCACGGCGCCACGCCTGACTCCACTCGTCACCCACCATGGCCGGGCGGGCGCGCAGCGACTCATACAGATCGGTCCAGGATTTTACGGCGTGCGGGGCCAGCGCCAACACCGGCGCCGGTGTGAGTTGTATCGAGGTGCTGACCGAGGCATCAAGGCCATAACGTCCATCGCCGGGTACACGATAGGCCAGGCGGTGGCGGCTGGTGCGGTTCCAGTCGATGCCGGGCACGGTGACGCGGCAGGATTCACACTTGATGCAATTCTCGAATTGGCTCGCCACACCGCCGAGTTTGCTGGCGATGCTGTAGACCTCCGCCGGACACACATTGCGCAGCTGCAGCGCCCTGTCACTGCCCAGGGTCAGCGGAACGCTCAGGTGGCGCGCGTCCGGTTGGAAACGCGTAAGCGGTGCGATCCAGTCCGTGGGCGTAGCAGGTGTGCGGCGCGCCTTGGCCCAGTCCAGGCGTTGACGTGTCGCCTCGTCGTGCCGGTGGTAGGGACGCAGCAGAAAATCGCGCAACGGGATGGAGCGGAATTTATAAACGGCGAGATCGTTCACCAGGGCCAGACCACCGGCGGCGGCACTCACCCCCAGACCACCCACCCGCAGCATCGCCCAGGGCAGGGCGCCGAGATCGCGCCAGACCATATTGATGCGATCACCGAAGCGCGGCAGGCGGCGGCCATAAAAGTGCCCGATGGCGCGCGCCATCAGGCGCAACAGGGCATTGCCCTGTGCGTCGACGGCCACCGGTTTGGCGCCGTTGCGCACCACGAGAAAGGTCACCGCCAAGGGGGTAGGACGCTCACTCGGCGCCTTCAGGTGCGGCCACATCCCCCAGGCCATGCCGAGGGCCTGTCCCAGGTCCGAGCGCAACTGGCCGAGCTGCATGGCCAGGGCGCGACGCCGTTGGGCGGCGGCCTGCTTGGGCGGCAACTTTTCCGCATCCACCATCTGACCGAGCAGGGACGGCAGATGCTCGAACAGCATGCCGCCGCCGTGGATCGCCTCTGGCCAACGGCGGATTAACTGTGCGCTGGCGTAGTCGTCGGTGCGCTTGAGGGCCTGGACATACTCGATCTCCAGCTCCGTACTGGTGTAGTCGGCGCCGCGATCGCGCAGGCGCAAGACCGCATCGGCGAAGGTCAGCGCGCTGGTGATGGCCGGTCCGATGAAATTGGGATAGGGGATTTCCTGACCCAGACCGAGACCACCACCGCCCACCGCCAGGCCATCCGCCACCCACTGGGGGGTTTCCGAGATGCCACCGGAGCGGATGACCTTCGCGCCGTAGGCCACTTGGCGCGCACCCTCCAGTAAACCTGCGATACCCGGCGTCTGTAATACACGCTGCAGCAGATGCGGGTGATCCGCCACGCCCGCCTTGGCCAGGTGCGCCAAGGGGATGGCGAAACCCAGGGACAGAGAGGCGTGGTTGGTATAAAGGAAGGCGGTGATATTCAGCGGCACGCCGCGTCCGGCGAGTTTGCCGTTGCGCAGTATCCACTCCTGCGCCACACCCTCCCCCGGCCGCACGCCGAAGCGCCGCTCGATCTCCGCCGGCGCCAGCTGGAACACCGCTTTCGCCCCCTGGGCGTAGTGCGGGCGATCGGTCTTCTCCAGACCTTCCCGCGCCAGCAGACCCGCGGCATCCCCCTCGGCGATAAACACCAGGGGGGCGTCGATGGCGCCACGGTTGGTGTAAACGCCCACTACGC
>JANNJF010000332.1:0-4924 GCA_031405715.1 Gammaproteobacteria bacterium
GGGCACTACACACTAGCTGGCTCTTAGGTAGGGCACTAAACCTTAGCTGCGGCGGCTTGCCGCCGTAGGCCAGCTGAGCGGCGATGCGGCGCTTGGCGTTGCACGGGAGCAAGCTCCCGTTATGCAAGCGGCGGCGAGCCGCCGCACTCCCGTGTTACGGTAGCAGGGATTGAATTACCACAATTCCACCGCCACACCTTTCTCCCGCAGGGCCGCAGCACGCTCTTCCACATAGCGCTGAAACTCCGGTTGCCGCAGGTAGGCACCGGATGCCGCATAGTCCATTACCGATTGCACGTGAAAGGCCTTGAGCATGCCTTCGATGCGAATGATCTCCTTGCCGTTCGGGCTGAACAGCACCGCGCCGGGCGCATACACCAGCCCCAGCTCCCGCGCCCAGGCGGAGGCCGTGCGGGTCTTTCCATCCGGCGTGACGACGGGTGTGGCGCTCCACATGTCCAGCAATACCACGTCGAGTTTTTGCAGTAGCTCCTTGCTGGTGTCCTGCGTGAGTATCTTTTGGTGCAGGACATCGCACTCACCACAGACCTTTTGCTCAAACAATACCAGCAGGGGTTTGCTTGCCGGGCTGCGTGTCAGTTTGTAGGGAGGCTGCAGCATGTAGGGGGCCGTGTGCAACGTGCCGGAGGCAGGTGCGGGCGCGATGCTGGCGTAATACTCGCGGAAGCTGGTGGTCTTTTCCTTGTGGCCGGCGACAAATTGCAATGCAGCGTTGAACTGATGTGGTGGCAAATAGCCGTTGAGGCGCAGGACCACATTGCCCTGTTCATCAAAGAACAGCAGCGTGGGCGTGAACTGGACCTTGAGTTGCTTGGCGAATTCTTTTTCCGTCAGGTGCTTCCCGCTGAAGTCCGTGACCTCCGCATCGCCCCACATGTTGATCGCCAGGACGTCGAAGTGCTTGCGTGTGAAGTCGACGATGGGTTTCTGGGAAAAATTATTCTGCATCAGCTCGCGGCAGTAAGGGCAGCCCTCCTGGCCGATGTACAACAGCAGGCGCTTGTTGGCGGTCGCGGCGTGGGCAGTGTCTTCCTTGAGATCCAGGAAGGATGTCTTGAACCAGGCGGGAATTTCAAACGGGGTGGCGCGCTGCACCTCCTCGGTGGGCTCCGCGGCGGTTGCCGCGAAGGGCAAGCACAGCAACAGAGCCAGTAGCGATATGGATTGCCGAATCAGTGAGTGGGGTGTCTGGTGCACGGCCTTTCTCCGCTGGATGGTGAGCTGACTATACAGTTGAATATTAGATTAGCGTATAGTTCCCGCAGATCGTCTGCTGCAGGCAGTATTTCCTGTATGCCTACACCCCTGACCAAGGCCGTGAATGTGTCGTCAGAGCGTCGTTTCAGTCTATTAATACCTGGTTTGCTGGGTCCGCTGCGGGAATTCCCTGGCGATGTGCCGACGTCAATGGATGACGATCGTCACCCTAGGCGGGTCGTAGCACCTACCTTGGAAACCCTGCTGGCCCGGTCCGATCAGGCCGTGCGTGACACGGCGGCGGGCAGTGCGTCGTTGGAGACGTCTGTCTTCCGACTGTTCAACATACCGCTACAGACCGGCGCCGACCAACCGGTGGCGGCGGTCACGCGCGTGGGGGATGGTGGCGCGATAGACGATGCGTGGTGGCTGCGCGCCGATCCGGTGTGCCTGCAGCCGCAGGGCGGCGGACTCCTGTTGCAGCCGGGTGATGACCTGGGGTTGACCCTGGAGCAGGCGCGTGCCCTGGTGGACGAAATACTACAGGTGTTTGCCGCCGATGGCTGGCAGCTGGAGGCGCCCGTGGCGCACCGCTGGTATTTGCGGCCCGCCACGCCGCCCGCGCTGCACACCACGCCCTTGGCGCGAGTGGCGGGGCGCGATATCCATCCTTATCTGCCGACAGGGAAGGACGCCAAGGCCTGGCATGTGGCGTTGAACGAGATCCAGATTTTATTACACACCGCCGACGTGAATGTGGAGCGTGAATCCCGGGGGCAAATGCCCATCAACAGTGTCTGGTTCTGGGGCGGCGGACAACGGCCCACGGTATCCACCGTCGCGTGGACGCATGTGTGGAGTGATGAGGTCCTGAGTCGGGGTCTGGCGATATTGGCCGGGCTGGCACACAGTGCACTGCCCGCGGACGCCATCGACTGGTTGGGGCAGGCCACTGCCGGCCGGCATCTCCTGGTGATGGACCCGGGATCAACGCTGCTGCAGGCAGCGGAGACGGATTGGTGGCAGGAATTTTTTATGCGGCTGGAACAACAGTGGATCGCGCCGCTGGTGGCGGCGGTCAAATCCGGCAATCTGGACAGCCTCACGCTGCATAGCGAACGCGGTCATGCATTCCACATCACGCGCAAGACCCTGGGGCGCTGGTGGCGCCGGCGTCGTGCCCTCGGACACTACCAGTGAGTCGGCGGTCATGCACACCCGGCCAACATTAATAGTACGGCGTCCGGCAGCGCCCGCCGTGGCGGATTTCCCCGCGGACCTGCACCCGGTGCTGGCGCGTCTGTACGCCACGCGCCATCTGCTCACGGCGCAGGAACTGCAAAACACCCTCGACCACCTCGAACCCCCCGCGCGCCTGAAGGGCATGGACGCGGCGATCTCGCTGCTGGTGACGATGTTGGAACAAGGCAAACACATCCTCATCGTCGCCGACTTCGATGCCGACGGCGCCACCAGTTGCGCGTTGGCGGTGCGCGCGCTGCGCCTGCTGGGCGCAGCCAAGGTGAGCTATGTGGTGCCGAACCGTTTTGAATACGGCTACGGATTGACGCCGGAGATCGTCCAGGTGGCGGCACAACAGCAACCGGATCTCATCGTCACCGTGGACAACGGCATCTCCAGTGTGGAAGGTGTACGCGCGGCGCGCGCCTTGGGCATCCAGGTCCTGGTGACGGATCATCATCTGCCGGGCAGTGTGTTGCCGCAGGCCGATGCCATCGTCAATCCCAATCAGCCGGACGACACCTTTCCGAGCAAAAATCTGGCGGGTGTAGGCGTGATCTTCTACGTGATGCTGGCGCTGCGTGCGCGTCTGCGTGACATGGGATGGTTCGAGCAACGGCAACTGCCCGAACCCAATCTGGCCCAGCTGCTGGATCTGGTGGCCCTGGGCACGGTGGCGGACGTGGTGCCCCTGGATCACAGCAACCGCATCCTCGTGGCCCAGGGGCTGGGGCGCATCAACCAGGGCCAGTGTTGCGCCGGTGTGCACGCGCTGCTGCAGGTGGCAGGGCGGGCACCCGGACGGCTGGTGGCCACGGACTTAGGCTTCATGGTCGCGCCGCGCCTGAATGCGGCGGGACGGTTGGAGGACATGTCCCTGGGCATCGCCTGCCTGCTGACGGACGACGGGGAGGTGGCCCGGTCCATGGCCCAGCGTCTGGATGGCCTCAACCGCGAACGTCGCAACATCGAATCGGATATGCAGGCCCAGGCCCTGACGGCCCTCGATGCACTGCAACTGGACGCCTGCCTGCCCCGTGGCCTGTGCCTGTTCGATGCCACCTGGCACCAGGGGGTGATCGGTATCCTCGCCTCGCGCATCAAGGACCGTACCCACCGGCCGGTGATCTGTTTTGCGCCGTCCAGCGACAGCGAGATCAAAGGCTCGGCGCGCTCCGTACCCGGCGTGCACATCCGCGATGCCCTGGATGCGGTGGCCGTACGCCACCCCCATCTGCTGCAAAAATTCGGTGGTCACGCCATGGCCGCCGGTCTCACCCTGGAGCGGCGTCATCTGGATGCCTTTCAAACCGCCTTTGCGGAGGAGGTCGCACGCCATCTGGACGAGGACGCTCTGCGCGGGCGGCTAGTGTCGGATGGCGCCCTGGAGGCGCAGGATCTGGCGCTGGAGCTGGCCGAGGTGTTGCGTGCCGCGGGACCCTGGGGTCAGGGCTTTCCGCCGCCACTGTTCGACGGGGACTTCGAGTTGGTAGAGCGGCGTATTGTGGGGGAGAAGCACCTCAAGATGATATTGCGCCACCCCCAGGGCAAGGCGCTGGAGGCCATCGCCTTCAATCAGACCGCAGACCACCTCCTGCCGGGCCAGCGGCTGCATGCGGCCTATCGCCTGGACGTGAACGAGTATCGCGGCCAGCGCACGCTGCAGTTGATCGTCGAACACCTGGCTGCTGTTTCTGCCTGATTTGTTTTACCATAGCCCCCTATGAAAATCCGCACCCTGGAAGATTTCGTCGGCAACACCCCGCAGGTGGCCTTGCAGCGCCTGCCGGGTAACACCAACAACGTCCTGCTGGTCAAGCTGGAGGGTAACAATCCCGCCGGCTCGGTCAAGGACCGCCCGGCCCTCAACATGATCAAGGCGGCGGAGGCGCGGGGCGAGATCAAGCCCGGTGACCGGCTGATCGAGGCCACCAGCGGCAATACCGGCATCGCCCTGGCCATGGTCGCTGCCATCAAAGGCTATAAAATGGTGCTGATCATGCCGGAACACATGAGCGCCGAACGACGTGCCAGCATGAAGGCCTTCGGCGCCGAGATCATCCTCGTATCCAAGGCCGGCGGCATGGAGGAGGCGCGGGATCTGGCCCTCAGCCTGCAGGCAAAAGGCGAAGGACGGGTGCTGGATCAGTTTTCCAATCCGGACAATCCGGCGGCGCACTATTTGGGCACCGGGCCGGAGATCTGGCGCGACACCGAAGGCTCGATTACCCACTTTGTCAGCTCCATGGGTACTACCGGCACCATCATGGGCACCTCGCGGTATCTGAAGGAAAAAAATCCCGCGGTGCAGATTATCGGCGTGCATCCGAAAGAAGGCGCCGCTATCCCCGGCATCCGCCGCTGGCCCAAGGAATATCTGCCGAAGATCTACGAAGCAAAGCGGGTGGACCGGGTCATGGAGGTGTCCCAGGGCGAGGCGGAAGCTACGACGCGGCGCGTCCGC
>JANNJF010000333.1:0-1246 GCA_031405715.1 Gammaproteobacteria bacterium
GTGTGGTAAAACCGGTGGCCCTGTCGGCGAGTCGCGGGGTGATACGTGCGAACAACCCGCAGGAACTGCTCATCGCCATCACTCGCATCCAGGCGATACTGGCGCACACCGAGGATGTCGAGGAGCGTCATACGCTGCTGGTGGAGGAATTTATTCCCGGCAGCGAGGTCGCGGTGGAAGGTCTGTTGACCGCCGGCCAGCTGCAGCTGCTGGCGA
The DNA here is from genome assembly GCA_031405715.1 of Gammaproteobacteria bacterium. Classification (GTDB taxonomy): domain Bacteria; phylum Pseudomonadota; class Gammaproteobacteria; order Acidiferrobacterales; family UBA6901; genus JANNJF01. Next base: position 217 of record JANNJF010000333.1, read on the forward strand.
TCTTCGACAAACCCGATCCCCTGCATGGACCGTACTTCGAGGAGAGTTATTACATTACACCCTCGCGCCATTCCGCCGTTGTGCAACAGCGCATCGCGCTGGCCGTGAGTGAGGCCTGCGCCGCCTATGGCTTGCGTGAAGGGCCGGTGCACGCCGAGTGTCGCATCAATACTGACGGTGTTTGGATCCTGGAAGTGGCGGCACGCACCATCGGCGGCCTGTGCGGGCGTTTGCTGCGTTTTGGTACGGGATATGGTCTGGAGGAACTGGTGGTGGCCCATGCCCTGGGCCTACCGGTGACGATACAAGTCGCAACGGGCGCGGCCGGGGTGTTGATGATCCCCACACCCCAGGCCGGCCTACTGCGGCGGGTGGAGGGTGTGCTGGCGGCGGGGCGCGTGCCGTACATCGATGACGTGATCATCGATGTCAGGGAAGGCAACGAATTGGTGCCCCTGCCGGAGGGTGGGAGCTATCTGGGTTTCATCTTCGCGCACGCGCCGACACCGGCGGCGGCCGAAGCGGCGCTGCGCGCCGCCCATGCGTGTCTACGCATCGTTGTCGCGCCGCTGTGGAAGGGCCGGCCGGTGGCGTCCGACCACGTCCACATGGGTAGCGAGTGAACAGCCTTTGAACCGCCAAGACGCCAAGGACGCCAAGAAAATCAAAACGCTGTGAATGCGATATGCCTCACCTGTTGGGTGAGACACTTCTTGGCATGTTAAGTCTTGAATCCACTTGGCGTTCTTGGCGTCTTGGCGGTTAGACAGCTTTTTCTAAGATCATTAACCCCGCGGCTTAATGCTTGTCCTTGACGACTGCCCCTTTGTAGCCCTGCAGCGTGGCGACGCCCGCCAGAAACAGCCCCAGCAATACCAATACCGGGCCGATGTAGCTAAACCAGCTGCCCAATAGGCCGGCGGCAAACGGGAGTTCCAGCCCCACCGCCAGGTAGAGCAGGCCGGAGTGCAGCACCGCACCACCGATAAAGACCCAGCTGATCACCTGTTTGAACATGACTGGCACCGCG
>JANNJF010000334.1:0-12513 GCA_031405715.1 Gammaproteobacteria bacterium
CCTTGCAGGCGGCCTTGATGCTGGTAATACTGATAACAGCGGCGGTTTTCTTTTTTGTCATATCCCTATTGTCCATCATCCGGCCGGGTTAGGAAACGTGTAGTTGGGCTATTTAATGCGATAAACACCCTCAGCGACGCACTTCACCACAAACACTTTGTAAGCTTGTTAACTACTATTTAATGTAGGGGATATGTCCCGACACCCCAGGCCAGAACGGACTATACGTGTCATGCCAATATACGTCGCTTCTTCCTGAATGCCAACCCGCGCAAACCTATCGCCGCACGCCTACGATGCCTGGTATCACAGTGCGCGCGGGGCGTGGATGGGTGAGGTGGAAGCGGAGGCCCTGTTGCGTCAGGGTTCGATCACGTACGGAACACGCGTGCTCGACGTCGGCAGTGGCAGCGGTTGGTTTTCCCGACAGTTCAGCGCCGCCGGCGCGCGGGTGGTGGGTGTCGATCGGGATCACGCCATGCTGGTCTACGCGCGCGCCGCTGACGCAACGCTATCCTGGGTGCAGGCCGACATGGGTTGCCTGCCGTTTCCCGATAAACATTTCGATGTGGTCTCAGCGGTCACATCGTTATGTTTTGCGGTAAACGAAGCCACTGCACTGAAGGAAATGCTGCGCACGGCGCGCCACTCGGTGGTGCTGGGACTGCTGCACCGGCGTAGCCTGCTGTATGTACGCAAACGGGGCCGCGGTGCCTACGCCGGCGCCCACTGGCATACCCGGGCGGAGGTCGCGTTGCTGCTGAAGGATTGCAGGGGGATAGCGTCTTACGCCTTAGAGACCCGGCTGTTCTGGCCCGGCGGCCCGCGCCTCGGCCGGTGGCTGGAGGCGCTGCCTGGTCTCGCCCGCCTCTTCGGCGGCTTCCTGCTGGTCACGATCCGCCTCGCGGATATTTAGATAACCTTCGAATAACGCCCGTCCTGTTTTTCCCGCAGATAGCGGTCGAACACCATGCAGATGTTGCGGATGAGCAGCTTGCCCGCCGGGCGCACATGCAGGGACGTGGCGCCCACCTCCAGCAGTCCGTCCGCCTGCATGCCTGCCAGCTGCGCCAGTTCCGGGGCGAAGTAAGTACGGAAGACGATGTCGAAGTCCCGCTCGATGGCCGCCATGTCCAGCTCAAAATGGCAAATGAGGCGGGTGATGACGGCACGCCGCAATAAATCATCGGCATCCAGTTGCACACCGCGCATGATGGGCAGGTGGCCCGCGTCCAGGGCGGCGTAATAGTCGTCGATGGTGCGCTGGTTCTGGCTGTAGGAGTCGCCCACCTTGCCGATGGAGGTGACGCCCATGGCGACCATGTCGCACTCCGCGTGGGTCGAGTAGCCTTGAAAATTACGGTACAGCGAGCCTTCCCGCTGGGCCACAGCGAGTTCGTCGTCCGGGCGCGCGAAGTGGTCCATGCCGATGTACACATAACCGGCCTCGGTCAGGCGGTTGATGGTCAACTGCAGGATATCCAACTTCACCGCGGCACTCGGCAGCTGTGCATCTTCAATCTGCTTCTGCGTCTTGAACAGGTCCGGCAGGTGCGCATAATTGAACACCGAAAGTCGGTCGGGGCCGGCGGCGATGACCTTGTCGAGGGTACGTCCGAAGCTCGCCACACTTTGCAGCGGCAGGCCGTAGATCAGATCCAGGTTGATCGAACGGAATCCATACTTGCGCGCCGCGTCCAGCACCGCGAAGGTCTGTGCCTCTGTCTGTATCCGGTTCACCGCCTTCTGCACCGTCGGCTCGAAGTCCTGCACCCCCAGACTCAGGCGGTTGAAACCCAGCTCGCGCAACAGGGCGATGGTGGCATCGTCCGCCTCGCGTGGATCCACCTCGATGGAATATTCACCCTGATCGTCATCCCGCAGAGTGAAGTGCGCGCGCGTCTCGCGCATCAGGGCGCGCATTTCGTCGTGGCTGATAAAGGTGGGCGTGCCCCCGCCCCAATGCAGCTGGTCCACGGGACGCGAACGATCGAACAACGCGCCCTGCATGGCGATCTCTTGGAACAAATGGTCGAGATAGGGGGCGGCGCGCTTGCGGCTCTTGGTGATGATCTTGTTGCAGGCGCAGTAGAAACACACCGTATCGCAGAACGGCAAATGGAAATACAACGACAGCGGGCGACGTCCGTCCCGTCCAGGCTGAACTTCGTTGCTGCGCTCGGCCCAGGCACGGTATTCGGCCTCGCCGAAGCCCGGGTGAAACTGCAGCGCCGTCGGGTAGGAGGTATAACGCGGCCCAGCCTTGTCGTAGCGGCGGATGAGTTGCGCATCAAAACTCAGAGTGTGATTCATAGTCTTCCGGAAAGAATAGTATGCCGGTTAAGGATACCGGCCAAGCCGAGCCTTTTGCTTGATGTAGATCAAACACTTCCCTTGCCCCCGCCGCTAACATGCCAGAAATCCCGGAAAAACGCATCCCACGACCGACCATGCCACCCCCACTCCAGCCCTTGCTGTTCGCCCTGCGCCTGCTTCCGGATACGCTGCATACGCAGATCCTGGCACGCCTGTTTACCCATCTCCTGCGCGGACAATCCATCGCCGGTCGTCTCGACCACCTGCAGGGCCGGCGGATTGCCATCCACCTCAACGACAGTGGCAACCGGCTGGTCTTTGAGATTCGCGGTACACAACTGCGGGCCGCCACCCCGGCCGCCCGCAGCGCCACGGCGGATGTCAGCATCCGTGGCAGCCTCATCGACTTCTGGCTACTGGCCACCCGCGCCGAGGACCCGGACACGCTGTTCTTTAGCCGCCGCCTCAGTCTCGAAGGCGATACCGAAACCGGACTCTATATTAAGAATCTGCTGGATGCCTTGGAGTTCGACTGGCGGGCACATGTCACCGCGGTGCTCGGCCGGCCGGCGGCGGGCCGACTCATTCCACTGATACAAAAACTCAACCTGGCCACCCGACTCCCTCCCCGTGCGGGCGTCTGATGTCCGGCGCGCAGCTCTTAGCGATATGAATTAATTGCATGCGTGTCCTGCCTGCAACGGCTGAGTTCTGTGCACGTCGCGTGTGATCTCAAAGCGTATTGCGGTTGCTGCCCACGGAAGGCAACGTGGACCGGCGGCACTTGCCGTTGGCAAACGATGTACGTATAAAGTCTCCATGGACATGCATAACAAACCCATTGCGCAGCGCATCGAATGGCTCATGGGACATGCGCGCCGGCACTCGGATGCGTACTCCAGTTCCGAGGCCTCGCTCGCCCGGCAGCGCTATCTGGCGGAATATCCGTCGGCGGTGGCCGCGTTCAAGTGCATGGACGGACGCATCAACCTCTCTGTCGCCACGCATACGCCGCTCGGCATCATCCAGCCATTCCGCAATCTCGGCGGGATGTTCAATCTGGGCTGGCCGCACCTGGGTGAGGTGCTGGCCAACTACGTGCACGACCAGGTCCATACCGGGCGGCGGGTATTGCTGCTGATCACCTATCACTATTCGAAAAGCGGCAAGCAGCGTGGCTGCACGGGCTTCAGCTACGACACCGAGGCGGCGCGCGCCCACACGTACGGCATCAAGCGCCAGGTCGAACATGTCTTCGGCGCCGGTCACGCAACGGTTTATCCCATCGTCTGCGGTTTCGAAACCGACGAGGATGCACTTGTCCTTCACGGCACCCATGGCGAGACATTGGATATCTCTCAGATCGCGGCCCGTGACAAGGATGGATTACGCGCGCGCCTGGAACAAATCTTCCCGGACATGCCCAGCCAGATCCGTCACGACCTCGAACCGCTCGTGCTCGGCAACCTGGAACGCATCGTCGAGGTGCGGAGGATGGAACGCACTCTGGACGTGGAACACCGCGAATGGATGATCTGCGTAGGGCGCGGATTCGATTTCCTGCACATGCCCAACCTCGCGCTCATCATCGGCCCCTACAGCCCCGATCTCGCCGAACCGATCCACCAGGCCGCCGATATCATCGACGCCAACATGCAGGCCGGCCGCATCCCCGACGACGGCTTCCTGCTGCTGGCCTCGGTGCCCTACGCGGAGGTGGGCGTGGATCGGGCACGCGCCGAACTGAAGTCGCGTTTTCTTTCCAAGTTCGCCGCGGATGTCATCCGCGCCAAACACCCGAAGCTCGCTCCCAAGATGCAGGTGCGCACCGCCGTGCTCGACTGGCGTTCACGTGCCCTGGAAATCATCACTGACGAGTGAGGCAGGACCCGGGAGCCATTGCCGGCCCCGACCAATGCCGCACCAACCGATAATGAAAAAACACGACTACAGCGCCGAGATGCGCAAGCACCACTCCCTGACCGTGCGGCTCGCCTTCCTGGCGCTGGGTACGCTGTTCATGGCCCTCGGCATTGCCGGCATCTTCCTGCCCGTATTACCGACTACGCCGTTCATGCTCCTGGCCGCCGCCTGTTACGCGCGCGCATCGACGCGATTCTACAACTGGCTGCTCAACAACCCCACGTTTGGCCCGACCATTCTGGAATGGCGTCGCTATCGCAGCATTCCTTATAAAGTGAAATGGACCGCCATCGTGCTCATGGGGATGACATTGAGCATTTCGATTGTGTTCTTCGTGCCCTGGCCGGCGCTGCAGTTCGCGCTGGGAATCTTTGGGCTATTGCTGGGCGCGTATCTCTATCACATCCCGTCGCGCGACCGGCCGCGTCGCTGAGGATGGAGCGGTCATGCTCATAGGCCCGTCCCTGGCATAGCACGGCGGAAGAAAACCCGGTTTTTGTACAACGGAAAATAAGGAGCAGCGATGGCGATTCCATTAGGCATGGTATTAGCGGCTACCCCACAGATCATCGCCACTGTCGTGGAGATAATCATGCGGGTTAAATCCCTAAGGGCCGGCGGCAGTAAGCCAACTGAAAAAACCATCAAGGAGATTGAGGACTTGCTGGAGAAACAGGCGGCGGCCTTGCGCGATATAGCCGAAAGCAATCGTAACCTTGCGCTTGCCGTGAGGACTAACAGGCTTATCGCAGGGGTATCGCTGCTGATTGCGGTCGGGGCTCTAGTGCTCGCATTCGGCTGATTGGGGCACCCAACCCCCAGGACCATAGGACCGTAGGTTGGGACGAACGAAGTGAAGCCCAACAAGCCGCTGGAGAATTAAGCGTTGGGCTTCGCAAGCCCAGCCCAAGCTCCGGCGCTTAACCAGCCAGCCCCGCATAGACATTTTGCACATCATCATCGGCATCGATGGCTTCCAGGAAGGCCTCGACCTCGGCACGCTCCGCATCGCCCAGCGTTACCGGATTCTTCGGCCGGTATCCCAATTGAGCAGAGCGCACGCTGAAACCATGTGCCGGCAAGGCACGACAGACGGCATCCATATCGGCAGGGCCGGTGAGAAACAGCGTTGCGCCGTTTTCGCCCGGCTCCAGGTCGTTGGCGCCGGCCTCAATGGCGGCAAGCTCCGCATCAGCCCCGGCGGTTTCCGGGGTGGCCTCAACCATCCCGATATAATCAAAATCCCAGGATACCGAGCCCGAGTTGCCCAATTGCCCCTTGCGGAACAGCATGCGAATATTGGTGACCGTGCGGTTCACGTTGTCCGTCAGACACTCGACGATGACGGGAACCCGGTGCGGCGCAAATCCTTCGTAGGTGAGCTTCTCGAAATTCACCCCCGCATCCACCAGACCGGCGCCCTTCTTGATGGCACGCTCGACAGTATCCTTGGGCATGGATGCCTTTTTTGCCTGCTCCACCGCCAAACGCAAACGCGGATTCATGTCCGGATCCGCGCCAGCACGCGCTGCCACCATGATTTCCTTGGCGAGCTTGGTGAATACCCGACCCTTTATACTGGCCGCGGCTTCTCTGTTTTTTACCTTCCACTGCCCACCCATGCCTGCGCCCTCGCGTGTCGATCGCTTACCGCTTCTGCCATAAATAATACACACATTGATCCAACGTGAGAATCACAATGTTACCCGCGCCGCGTGACGCGGGCCTTGTGGCATCGGGACTCTACTTCCAGGAATTGTCATCACTCAAAAGCAACCAAAGAGGACAGAAAGCGTATGCTAGTACTCCATCAAAAAAGTCTTTCCGTATGGTCGCTAACGCCAGTGTAGTGCGCCCTACGGTTGGGTACTTATATTTGCCATCCGTCCATCGCTTACGCTCAAAACCCAGGGTCCCTTCACCCTTTGGGAGAAGGACAGGATGAGGGGCAAGGCCTGAGATTCCCCCTCACCCTAACCCTCTCCCCCGAAGTGCGCGGGTCCCCTTCGGGGAGGCACAACCCGCACGGAGAGGGGACTTGTTCAGGGTTCGCTAGCGATACGGAAAAACTTATTTGACGGGGTACTAGCTTTCTTCACCCACGATCTTAACCTTGACTTTATTATTGGTATCCCGGCTTTTAAGAATTAATTCGTTATTTGTAATGGTCTGCGCTGATTTGGCCAGCCTATCGTACAGCACGACATTCACCGACGCGGCCAGATTCATGCAGCCTGTGGTTGGCACATAGACAACGTCATCCGCCCGGTCCAGGATATCCTGGCTGATGGTGCCGTCCTCGGGGCCGAAAATATAAAATGCCTGGTTGGGATGCTGGTACGCAGGCAACGGTACTGCCCCCTCGACGAGTTCAACACAAACAATCTTCGTATTTTCCGGTACGTGATCCAGAAGACAGTCCACCCCGGTCAAGGGTATTTGACCGCTGACATTCTTAGTGTCCATAGTAAACCGTGCCGCACGGGGATAACGCTCCCCGGTGTAAAAAACAGCGTCGACACGAAAGCAGCCGGCCGCGCGCATCACCGCACCGACGTTTGTCGGGCTTTTTGGCTTGATCAAACCAAGGCTGACTTTCGGTTCATTCATCTGCGTATATCGATGGAGTGCTAGTTAACCAACCAGCGGGAATTGTCCCACCAAGGCAACCAGATACAAAGGTCGCGTGACCCTCAAGGTCTCTCGGTTGTGTCTTTTTCAGACAGGACGACACGATTACGGCCTTTCTCTTTCGCACGATAGAGTGCATCATCTGCATTTTTAATCAGTGCCTGAGAGTCCGTAGCTCCTTCTCCAGTACCCGCGACACCAATACTAGTAGTGATGCGCAACACGAGCTTTTTTTCCGGCCCACCCGTCACCACCAGTGGAGAGGATTCAATTCTGATGCGAAGGCGTTCAGCCAGCACCATTGCGGACGGAGCTGGGGTATTCGGCGCCAAGATCATAAATTCCTCCCCACCATAACGTGTAGCGACATCTGAATCGCGAAGGCATTGAACGATTAATCCGGACAAGTGTTTCAAGACCAAATCGCCGACAGGATGGCCATAGGTATCATTTACATGCTTGAAGTTATCGATATCCAGGAGAAGCACCGACAGCGGGAGTGAATATCGTCGGGCGCGGGCAAATTCTTCAATTAGGCGACGATCCAGGTACCGGCGGTTGTAGATCCCCAGCAATGAGTCAGTGGCACTCTCATGCTCAAGCAATGTGATACGACGAACATCGTTGGCGGTTTGAAGAGACAGGTTTGCCGTTAGCCATACGTAACCAGCACCAAAGAGAAAGACGCCCGGTACAATGAGGTCGAGCCAGTCAGCGTGGCGATTCCAGAACACGACACTGTACCCCAAATAGCCCACAATAAAAAAAGCGATCAAGCCCGTCATGACATACCAGCGCCTGCGCACAGTACCGGGCGGGAGCAGACCGATTAATTTACGTACTGGGATAAGGGCACCTATGTGGATGCAGGTACCTGCCAATACCATGACAACTGCGAGAGCGTTAACTGCTTTCAGCAATGAAGAGCCCTCCATTAAAGACATCATTACCAAATGAAATGAAGAAAAAAATCCTTATCTATTCAGCAAAATGGACATTGTCGCGATTCGCTCATCGACGTCTCCTGCAGGCCCGGCAGTGAATCATACAGAATTCTGTCACATCGGATTACATAGGTAAAAACTACCACAGACACCCTGTATCAGATAGGAATCTTTTTGATCTATCATTAGATACTTATGCAGAGGCAGGTCGGTTTTTAATCCCCCGTATAGCCTGTCGTGCATTACAGCATTAGCCCGTAGCTTGTAGATTGGGCTGAACGAAGTGAAGCCCAACAAGTCACTGGAGAATGAAGCGTTGGGCTTCGCAAGCACACCATCAACCTACGGGCTATTGCTGGGCGCGTATCTCAATCACATCCCTTCGCGCGACCGGCCGTGCCGCTGAGGACGCTGTGGGGTCAGATATGAATAGCGCTTACTTAAGCATGATAGTCGTGGAGCACAACTCAATTTTTGACAATTTTGTGCATACGCAACAGACATCCAAAGCGATAGCACTTTAAATATGAAGTAAAATCCTTAAACCAGCCCCGATTAACGGTGTATGTTGCACGAACAGCGGTAGTCAACCATGCTGGGCCACGCCTAGCCGCGCAACACTTGTATAAGAACAATCGAGACATATGTGATAATGCAGAACCTGATTGCGGGATGCCCTCGTAATTCATGCTGTGACCTGCACCGTGCATAGGTCGGGCATCGCCTACTGCACGGGCATCCATGGACGACCCTGGTGGGCAGTGCCCGCCCTACCGGTGCAAGGACTTAAGTTAAGTGCCATCCGGGGCTGACCCTGAATGCCCCATACGCAAGAACTCAAAGAAAGAGAGTTGGATAAAATGAAATTCATAACAAAGATTGCTGCAATCCCCTCCCCAGACATTTCCAGCGACTACATTAAAAGCACCCGGCTAATTCTACGGGCCACAGGTATGTCAGTCCTCGTGGCGGGACTTGTGGCCTGCGGTGGTGGCGGCAGTAGTGGCGGCGGCACGACACCCACTGCGTCCACTATTACCTATCTGCACTACACGAGCGCAGCCACATCCACCAATGTGGCCGGCACATTGACCACCATTGATCCGGCCGCGCTTAGCAACACCAGCAACACCACTCAGGCACTGGTCGATTCGACACGGCCTGAGAGATACCGCGTGACGTCTGTCGATGCCGGAACCGTCTCTGCCGGAACCATTAGCGACATGCACCGTTATGCAGTGGTGTTCTCGTCGGGTGGCGTCATCAAGAAGCAAAGCGCCTTGGTGGGCACCTTGGTTCCGACGTCCGTGCAGATCTCGAGCGCCTCAGGCATTACCGCCGGCCCGGGCGATGGCACGATGAACGCCGCGGCAACCGACCTCTGCAATCTCGAAACGTTCGCCGACTTTCAGGCTCCCGACAACTCGGTGGTTTACTATGCATTGGCAGGTAACGATAAAACATGCGGCGGCACTGACGATGCCTATTTTTGGTTGCGGCTCGACACACCGGCCAGCACAGCGCCGACCGCACTGGTGGGACTCACCAACACGCCTATCCCGATCTATAACACCAACACGATCGCCATCACTGGCTACGTGGCCCTGAATGCAGGCGTGCTGACCAAGTTTGACGCCAATCTTGCCAACCCGGCGGCTGCGACGGACGGTGGCGGGCCCTTCACCACTCTGGAGGTACTGGTGACAGCCACGGCGAATGGTCATTTGTTACTGCTGGTCGACAACAGTATCCGCATCTACGACCCGGCGAACAATACCCTGGGCACGACTCTAGCCACCATCAGCCAGCCCGATTCTTTTTATACTTACAGCAACGATGCCACCAACTTCTACTTCGTGGACAACCCGCCGCCCAACAACGCCACGAACGTAATCCAGCGCATATCACTCATGACCACGACGCCGGCGCTTGCCAATCCGGTGGTGACAGAGGCGGTCGGGGCACGCATCAGGTACTTGTGGGGCAGCACCCCGAGCCGGTTGGTTTATCAGCTAACAGACAGCACGGGTATTTCGGTTCAGTCCATCGCCAAGACGGCAAGCAACGCCACGACTTCAACCCGCTTGTACCCTACCGCCACCTCACCAGACACTTTCTCGCTGCTGGCAAGCGCCTCCACGGGCCGGGTATACATCAACCGCACGGAATCAAACGGTGCTTCGACGGCGGTAGTGATCAACGATGATGGCAGCGGCCTGGTGGCCCATGCGGACGCGTTGTGGAACGCCGGTTTTACCAACGCCACGTTCAACATCTTGGGTGATATCCTAAACCCGAGCCAGGTGATCCTGCTCCAACGTACTGCGGCGGGCAAGTCGACCGACGACGGCGCCACGCTCACCGCCTACGATGCCGCGACCCATACCGCCGGCGCCGTCCTCGGCAGCGTGCCGAGCGACATCACCTCTCTGTTCTTTGGCTTTGGATTCGGTCCGCGGGCGCTGTTAACCGGCTATAAAACCGGGTTTCTTGAAAGCGACATCTTCTACGTCAACGTGCTCAGTGCTGGTTCGCTGACACGGGTCACCAACGACGCAGCGGTTGAGCAACAGATCTGATTCAACCACTGTAACCTCAGGCTCAGCACCCTTTTCGCCGGCTAAGGGTGCTGAGCCGAATGGCGCTTTCTTCATGGGCCATGAGGGTCAGAGCGCAGTTTTTTCTAATATTAGAGAAAACTGCGCTCTGACCCTGAGGTTCTCCGACCCTGAGGTTCTCTGCGTATATCGATTGAGTGCTAATTAACCAATGAGCAGGAATTGTCCCACCAAGGCGACCAAATACAAAGCTAGGCTGCGAACAGCAGAATGTGCTATTGAAAGGCCTGATCCTGAATGGCCCAGGTGAAGTGCCACCCAGGTTTATTGGCGCCTCGCAACTCTTGCCGTTACCTCACGGCTCAAACCGCTCGATCTTGAGTTGCGCGATGGCGGTGAAATGCCGGGTGTTGCCCGTGAGCAGCGTGAGTTGGTGTTCGAGGGCGGTCGCGGCGATGAGCGCATCTGCGAGTTGCAGGCCATCAGCGAGCGCGTGCATATCAATGAGCGCCGTCGCCCGTTCCGAGATCGCCGGTGTCAGGGGAAGAATCTGCGTTTGCCGAACAGCGAGCCCGCGCTTGGCGCGTTGCAGTTCATCCTTGCTGCGGCAGCCTTGGGCCAGCTCGAGGTAGGTGATCGTTAAAATCCGCCAGGGGTTGATTTGCATTAAGCGCATCTAGGCCCCGGCATGACCGCGAGTGAGCCAGATCAAGACATCCGAGTCGATCAGGATCATGGACGGCGGTCAGAAGCGGGGGGCGCGCAGCTTGCGCACGTAGGCTTCCACATCCGCCATTTCCTCGCGGTCTTGCCACATCCCGAACAAAGGATTCTCGGCATTCTCTTTAGTCGCCTCGCGCGACTCCATTTCCTCCTCGATGCGCACGGTCACGTGCGCATTGGCAGAGGCATGCAGCCGCGCCCGCCAGTCCTCGGGCAATTCGCTCACCTTCACGTGTTCAATCACTACGGCGTTCATGGTTCACCTCGTTACGATGCGGTTGGGCTTCATGCCTTCGACAAGAAGGCATCAACGGTGCGCAGCAACGCTTCCTGATCGCGTTTACTGAGTTTATCGATGACTTGCACCTGGTCAGGAGCCGTCGGTTTTTGATGGTGCCGTTACGGGGGATATCGGCCTTAAACCCCAGAATCTCATCGGTGCTGGCATTGAGAATCTTCGCCAATTCCACCACCACGTCCGCCGGGATGCGGATCACGTCGTTCTCGTAGTCCGAGACCACCGGCTGGGAGACCTTGAGCCGCTCGGCCAGTTCCTGCTGGGTCATCCCCCGGTCTTTGCGCAGCCCCGTGATACGCGCGCCCAGGGTCTCTTGTGCCTCTGTTATTGCCACATCCTAGTATAGGCAACACCTATATTTTGAGTCCTGCCTTTTTGGCCGGACCGGGCAGCGAAAAAAGGACCGTAGGTTGGGCTGAACGCAGTGAAGCCCAACAAGCCGCTGGAGAATGAAGCGTTGGGCTTCGCAAGCTCGGCCCAACCTACGATGCTCAACAAACGCCTCTTGGCTGTACGAATATATAGGTAATTCAAAATACGTTTCATTCATTGTTGTGGAGGCCTAACGGGAATCTGGGGTCTTGTCTTTTGCTACCCAACAATCACCCCCACCGCCTCCCGCAACGAACGCTGATCCTCGCCGGAAAGTTTGCCCATCGACTTGATGACGAGCCCCTTCTCGATGGTCGTGATGACCGGCTTGATCGCCGACGGCTTGAGCAGCCCGGCCTCGCGCCACTGATCCACGATGACTTCACCGAAGCTGTTCGTGGGCTTAAGTTGACTGGTCACGGCCATGATGATGAGATCGGGCCGCGCGGCGTTGTAGGCTGGGGAACTGATGACGACGGCCGGGCGCTTCTTCGTGGCAGATTGGTCGGTAAACGGAAACGGTACTAACACAACATCCCCAAACTCAAAGCGCGTCATAGACCGCGTCGTCCGGGTTGTCCCACACCTTCTTGAAACTCGGCTCCGCCGTCTGCATCGCCGCCTGCGTCAAGCGCCGGTCTTGATCCTTGTGCTGCAGGAAGTCCACGAAATCCTCGACCTCCGCCACTCGCTCCGGCGGCAGTTGGTCGAGCTTGTCGAGTAACGTGCGCATCTGGTTTGAACTCTT
>JANNJF010000335.1:0-4245 GCA_031405715.1 Gammaproteobacteria bacterium
AAGGGGCAAGTACTTGTTCAGAGGTTCCCTAGGCCGGGCGGAATCGCCATAACAGCAGGGTGCAGAGCGTGGCTACCACCGCCGATAGGAAAAAGGCCGGCGCACTGCCGTACAGACTCCAGAGGCCGCCCAGGCCCACGCCCCCCAGGACCGCCGCCACGCCGCTGAGCATGTGATACCAGCCGAAGGCCGTGCCGACTTCGTCCGGCGGGGGCCAGGTCGCGCATCAACGCCCGCTCGGACGTCTCAGTAATACCGTAGTAACCCCCCAGCATTAGGGCGAAATACCACAATTCTTCTATGGACTCGGTCCAACCCAGGCCGGCCAGCGCCAAGGCATACAGCACCCATCCCGCCAGGATCAGCCCGCGGCGGCGTGCGCGTATCGCCCAGCGACCGGCGATTTCCGCCACCAGGGACTTGATCGTATGCAGCCCCGCCCACAGCAGGAGCAAGCTCACGGGCGACAGCCCCAGCTCGTGGCCGCGCAGCAACAGGAAGGTGTCGGGGATGCGCCCTAGGGCGAACAAGGCCATCAGCAGCAGATAGCGGCGCAGGTTGGGACCCAGCCGCCCCCAGCGCAGAGGTGGCGTTGGCTTTTGCGGGCGCGCGGGACGCTCCGGCTCGTGTACGGCCACGGCGATAAGCGCCACGGCCAGCAGTCCCGGCACGGCGGACAGGGCGATCACCACCGCCAGCCGTTCGGTGCCCCAGTGCAGCACGGCCGCTGCCGCCAAGGCCCCCAGCACTGCACCGGCGTGATCCAGGGCACGGGTCAGACCAAAGGCACGGCCGGCGGAGGCATCATCGACGCTGTCGGCGATGAGGGCGTCGCGCGGTGCGGTGCGCAGACCCTTACCCGTGCGGTCGATCAGGCGGATGATGAGTACCGCCACCCAATGACCCGAGAAACCCACCAGGGGTCGCGCCAGGTTGGACAACAAATAGCCGGCGATCACGAAGGGCTTGCGCCGTCGCCCGATGCGATCCGACACCCGACCGGACCACAGCTTGAGCAGATTGGCCAGCAGTTCGGCCGTGCCTTCGATCAAGCCCAGGACGGCGGGCCCGGCGGACAATACGGTGACCAGCAGCAAGGGGATCAGCGGCACCACCATTTCGCTGGCGAAATCATTCAGCAGGCTGACCACGCCCAGGATGATGATGTTGCGCGGTAGACGCCCGGGTTTAGGTGTGTCGGTATGCATGGCGTTCACTGAAGTTATTTCTGCTGGTCATGGATGGCGGCCAGAACAATCATTTGTCTGCCCTATTTATTTGTCTTTATTTGTCGCGTCGCGGCGGATGTTTCATCACGCCACCTTTAAGTGTGTACTGAATCTGGGGAATGATTGACGCGCATGGCCTCAGTGTCCCGCGGCGTGATGTGATCTTTTTTTGCAGACCCATCGCGCCGTGCAGTCCGAGCGCATTAATGATTGCTAATGAACTAGGGTGGCTGAGCACGGCAAGACGCGCGCCGGAAGTATTAAGCACCGTGACGTGAAGCTGACGCAAAATTTAGTGTGCGCCCATGCGCTTCCACGTCATCTTAACGCGCTCGCTACCCGCAGTGCACCTGATTGTCTTCTGGAAAAACTTCAAGTAGAGTTGACCGACCCTGCTTTGAGTGAAGTGTAATGTACGCAGGTGGCGTGATCGTTGCTGCATCACTGTTTGGTTGTTTCCGTGCGGTTGGGTTTACCACCGCTTGATTCAGCGCTCCTCAACACACGGTGTATCCGTGCAGACTCAATCAAAGAAAGAGGTTAAGTTTTATGCAAACTGGTACTGTGAAGTGGTTCAATGAGTCCAAGGGTTTTGGTTTTATCACGCCGAGCGACGGCAGCCCGGATGTATTCGTACATTTCTCTACTATAGAAGGTGACGGTTTCAAGACCTTGGCGGAAGGTCAGAAAGTGGAGTATGAGGCCAATAAGGGCCCCAAAGGCATGCAGACCACCCGCGTATTGCCGCGATAACGACGCCCAGTTAATTTAATTTGTTAAAGAGACATACAAGCCCCGCCACCGTGCGGGGCTTTTTTTTACAGTTGTGGCAATATAGCGCGACTTCTTCCTCCTAAAACGAACAGATGTGAACATGTGTCCAGTGGCAGATCATTTTTCGGATAGCCTGGTGCGATTAGTGTTCCGTAATTCATGGTGCCAGGAATGTCCCTTGCTTATCTCATAGAACATTACGGTTATCTTGCGCTGCTGATAGGCAGCTTTCTCGAGGGTGAAACGCCCCTGGTGCTGGCCGGTTTTGCCGCCCAGCGTGGACACCTGGAATTACGCTGGGTGATCGCGGTGGCGTTTATCGGCAGCTTTGCCGGGGATCAATTGTTTTTCTACCTCGGCCGGCGCTACGGCCCGTCGCTGATCAACCGGCGCGCCTCCTGGCGCAATCGGGCGGACAAGGTTTACCGCTTGATCGAACGGCATCAGATATTTCTGATCCTGACCTTCCGCTTCTACTACGGCCTGCGCAGCGTCACGCCTTTCGCCCTCGGCGCCAGCAACGTATCGCGCGGCCGCTATCTGGTGCTCAACGCCATCGGCGCCCTCATCTGGGCCATCACCCTCGGCTGGGCCGGTTATCTCTTTGGCCGCGTCTTCGAACTGTGGCTGGATGATTTCAAACGCTATGAACTTTATGTGCTCGGTGGTCTGGCCCTGGTCGGTGTTATAATTTGGTTAACCAGTCTGTATATCGGCGCGCACAAGCCGAAACCAAAAGACGATAGCCCTGGCAGCGGAGACACATGATCTTACCCAGCCTACGCCGAACACTCACCGGAAAGTTTATCGTATTGCTCCTGTGTTTTCTGGCGCTGCAGGCGGTCCAGCTGGCAGTGGGTGTCAGCGCGATCCTGCACTTGGGCGAAGAGGCAGCGCTGGTGAACGAGGTCGGCAGGCAGCGCATGGCCACGTTCTTGCTCGCCAGTGTCGCGCGTCAGGCGGTGGATGCGGCTCGGTGGGGCCAGGCCGAGCAGGAAGCCTTCGACCACAGCGTTACGGAGGTCGACCGATTCTTTCAACGCCACAGCGATTCGGCGCTCAGCGCGCAACTGCCCACCGCGTCAGCCAAAACCCATCTCGCTACGGCCAAACGTGTCTGGGCGACCGAGCTCCGGCCGTCATTGGTGTTAGTCAGGCAGGGGGATCGGCCAGCGGCGGTAACCGACGCCGCACTGCGGCGCTACGAGTCCCTGGCGCTGGAGCAGGTGCAACGCTTCGACAGCATCGTTACGTTAATCGATGACGACATATACGCCGATACTCTATCCCTGGCTGTGTTTCAGTCCCTGCTGCTGGGGGTGACGTTAATGCTCGGCATGGTCGGACTGTATATGGCGCGCGTCATCGTTACGCTGCCGATGCGCAAGTTGATCGCAGCCGCCGCCGCCATTGCCGCCGGCGCGTATCAACAGCGTGTCCCGGTCTCGTCGCAGGATGAAATCGGCCAGCTCGGCGCCACCTTCAATCAGATGACCACCGCCATTGCGGAGAAAACCGAGCGCATCACCGCCCTGAACCAGGTGGCGGTGGTGGTCACCTCATCCCTGAGCAAGGAGGATGCCCTCGACCGTATCATGCGGCATGGCATGCGGCTGGTCGGCGCCAAGGCGGCTTGCATCGGGCTGTATGATCAGCGCGCCCAGCGCTTTGACGAATGGGTGACACAGGGACTGTCCGCGACCTTTGTCGAACGCCTCGAGGAGGAACCCGATGATTGGGCGACCCGCTGTTTCAGCAGCGACACCTATGTGTTGAGCAATGATTTCCCCGCCACGGGCTGCCCGCTGGGTCAACGCGAGCGCGACGCAGGCATCAAGGGTTATATCTGCCTGCCGCTCACCAGCCATGACCGGCATCTCGGTGTCATCAATCTGTATCTCACCGACCGCGAGGACTTCCTGCCGGATGAAATCGGGCTGCTCATCACCTTCGGCCATCTGGCCGCCGGCGCCATCGAGAATGCGCGTCTGTATGCCTCCATGTCAGAGCTGGCGGCGCGTGACGTGCTCACTGGTCTGTATAACCGTCGCATGCTCGAGCAGCGACTGACGGAGGAGACGCAGCGTGCCTTCCGCTATGCCAAGCCCTATTCGGTGCTGATGCTGGATATCGATCGCTTCAAGGCCATCAATGACACCCATGGCCATCCGGCGGGCGATGCGGTATTGCAGTCCCTGGCAAGCACACTGCTGCAGGAGGTGCGCGATATCGACACCGTGGC
>JANNJF010000336.1:0-2135 GCA_031405715.1 Gammaproteobacteria bacterium
GCTCTGGCGGCAAGTCCGCCGGCGGCGGCTGTGCCGGGCGGGTAAGACCGCCCGGACTTGGCGCTTATGCCAGCGGGCAGGCTTGTGACAGGGCTCGGGCTTGTGTGGTCCAGCAACAAGAGCATCGGCCTGGGAGGCTGACAGCACCGATGGTGTGTAAGTTGACTGTGTGTTAGTTGGTTCGAGAGTTACGCTCGACGATCTTGCGGACAGGGATGCTCCGGAGTGGCCGCGTGTCCCCCCCCTCACCCTAACCCTCTCCCCCGAAAACCGCGGGGGAGAGACCGCCCGACCCACCCTGGTCGCGAATTGAGCCCGGGAACCGGGCGGTCTCTGCCCTCATCCGGCCCTGCGGGCCACCTTCTCCCGCGCGCGGGAGAAGGAGATGCGTGCGGCCTGCGGCCGGGTTCATGGGTAGGGAGCGCAACATAATAGTCTCTGCCACTTGTTCAGAGACACCCAAGTTTGTTTCGTTACCAGCCATCAACACCGGATTTCTGGATTGCCAGTTCTTGCGTTTCATTTATTTCAAGAAGGAGACGTCGACTCATCCAGTGCAGCCGGCTGCAAGGCCTCGCTGCCAATATTGCCTCCAGTGAATTCCTTTTCGATGTGGTCGAAGATCAATGTGCGTTGCGCACGGTAGTCGTCCATCGTTATATGTTGATGGTAGTATTCGTCGATGAGCCGGCGCAGCTGCTGCGAGTATTTTATCATGTCGTCACTCATTTACTGTGCGATCTCCCGTAGCAACCTGAAGCCCGTCTTGTCATCCGGGCTGCCGGAGTGGCTTATCACCGAATCGACACTACAACGATCCATAGAGTCATCAAAGGAACCGCCCACCGCAACCAGATTACGGCCTTTGTCATAAACCCACTCCTGGCTGTTGCCCAGGTAGTTGACCAGCCCCCAACTGTTTTGGGCGCCGACATTGACACGCACCAGTTGTCCGCCCTTTTCAATGCCGTGGGTGCTGAACGCACAGTTACGGTTGGGGTCGGATGAACGGCTCGTCGCATTGGCCGCGTACACCCATTCTGATCGGGTAGGCAATCGGTACTTCTGGTTGGTTGCCTGGCTTAACCACCGGACATAGTCCAGCGCCGTGTCGATACGGATATTCGTGGCAGGGAACCCATTATCCGGGCTCGCCAGCGGCTTACAGGATTTTGTCGCGTTACAGAATTGATTAATTTCCTTTACCGTGACTTCGTATTTACCAATGGCAAAGGCCTGCGTATTGCCCGATCCCGGAACAACAACCAGCGCGGGCCCTGAGGCTTGCCCCGCTACTTTGTCGCGGCATACCGCGGCCTCACCGCGCCCACCCAGACCGGCAAGGGATTTATTGCAGGCCTCACGCGGACTGATACTGATTCCAGCGATCAGACTGTTATTGGGAAAGATACGCAAGGCATAATTCTTGGCTTCCAAGGCCCGTTCGGGCTGTGACCTGCCCGTTTTAGCAATACACCCCACCAGCGTGACAATGATATTTTGCTCTATCCCTTGGTAACGCGCCAGATCGACAGAACGTAATTTATCCACGGCCACACCAAAGTCGCGCATGCTGAGATTGGATTCACAACGTAATTGCTGATTGACGTTTTTCAGTGCCAGATCGAATATGCTGGTGCGCTTGATATCTTCCGCTACACGGGTTTGGCGCGTCTCGGTGAGACGATTCTTTTCATCATCCAAGGTCTGTATTCTTGCATTCGCATCCAGCAGGAGCGCCGCAAGTTTTAGTTTCTCCGCGTCGAGATAACCTGTGTCCGTGGCATAGCGATAGGCATTGGTTAATAGCGCGCCGGCACGCTTGTAGTTCGCCTTCTCCAGGCTGTCGTTATAGGCCTTGATATACATCTGGTAAATTTGGTCAGTGGTCGCGGCGAACCATTCGTCCTTGCGCTCGGCCAACAAGGTCCTCATTCCGGAGACTTCCTCCCAAATTGAGTTTTCCCAGATGTCCGAAAAACTTGGCTCATGCAGCAACTTTTCAATCTTTTCCTTGAACAGGTTGTAACGAATCCCGAATTCGATCTCGCTCAGTTGCATCGCCGGTTGATTCTGCGGGGCTGGTTTGAGAGTCACGATTAAATAGGTCGCCAGCGCAATGGTCACGACTATCG
>JANNJF010000337.1:0-6795 GCA_031405715.1 Gammaproteobacteria bacterium
TGCTCCTCGCCCCACCGGGCCTCCGCTACTCGTATTGCCACTATAAGATGGCAATACTCAAACAGTGCTCGCGCACATCCCCCGGTGGGGCTGCGGTGCTCGGCGAGCTTGAACGGGACGTTAAAATCTACACTGGAAAAATCAACACCCACCCAAACCCAAACCGCCTGTTGTTGATTGCGAGACGTGCCGCGGCCGTGCAAGGCGCCGCCTCACTTTAACGGCGGGAGGTAGTGCGGCTGCGAGTCTATTTAGACTTGCTGGTATTGATCCCGAGCACCTGTGAGATCGGGCACCAGCCGATGCCCGCCGTCACCAGGAGGATGATGCCGGTGAGCCCGACCCAGCGGATATTGCCTTCAAGCAGGTAGATCAGGCTGAGCAGTCCAAGACCGAGGATGACACGGGCGATTTTTTCGACATTGCCGACGTTCTGTTGCATGGCGGTATCTCCTTTGGATGGATGCGGCGAGAATATATTTATGCAGGAATAATTGCATTGCCGTGGACATAGCCCCGCGGCGAGTAAGCATTAGCGCGCCTCAATCAGGGCGCGTCCAGGTCCCGGACTTGCCGCCGGATTTGGCCAACAGGCGGATATCCGTCAGGGTCATGCCGCGATCCACCGCTTTGCACATGTCATAGATAGTCAGCAGGGCGATCTGCACCGCGGTCAGGGCCTCCATTTCCACGCCGGTCTGACCGGCGCAGGCCACCGTGGCGCGGCAATGGACCACGCCCGCCGCGGGTTCCGGTGTCAGTTCGATATCGACGTGCGTGAGGGCGATGGCATGACACAGGGGAATAAGTTCGGCGGTTTTTTTCGCCGCCATGATGCCGGCGACCCGTGCGATGCCCAGCACATCGCCTTTTTTGTGGCCACCGGCCAGGATCAGGTCGAGGGTCTCTTTCTGCATCAGGAGACGGCCCTCGGCCACCGCCTCGCGCTGCGTCACGGCCTTGGCGCCGACATCCACCATGTGGGCCTCGCCCTGTTGATTGAAATGGGTGAGCTTGCTCATGTTGGTTTACTCCTCGCGTGGACGCGACAACAGCCCCACCAGATTGCACGGACCCGTGGTGGCGTCCAGCTGCGGCAGGATGATCTTGTCCATGGCCAGACGGCAGGCATTGGTGGAACCGGGCAACAGAAAAATCACTGTGTCACCGGCCATGGCGGCCTCGGCGCGGGACTGGATGGTGGAGGCGCCGATCTCGGCGTAGGAGAGCGTGCGAAACAATTCGCCGAAACCCGGGATGGGTCGGGTGATGAGGGGTTGCAAGGCCTGCGGCGCGATGTCGTGTCGGGTGATGCCGGTGCCGCCGCTGACGATGGCCACCTGGACGCCGGCATCGGCGATGCAAGCACGCAGTTGCGCGCGCAGGGTGTCCAGGTCTTCGCGCAGTATGTCGCGTTGCACTACCCGGTGGCCGGCGGCCTCCAGACGTTCCTGCAGCAGGTCGCCAGAGGTATCGTCGGCGCGGGTACGGCGCTCCGACAACGTGATCAGCGCGACATTCAGGGCAATGAACGGGCCTTTGGATTTGCTCATGGCACGACACACGTGATGGCGCGCGTGTATTTCATGGGGCCTCATCCTGCTCGGGCATGTAGACCAGGTCGCGCAGGCCCTGCAGGTTGAGCAGGGTGATATGGTTGCCGTGCACATCGATCAGTCCATGACGTTTTAACTTGGCGAGGATGCGCGAAAAAGTCTCCGGCTTGATCGCCAGGCGCGACGCGATCACCCCCTTGGGGGTGGTGAGCTGTACCTCGGACGAGGCCTGCCCATCGTTAGGCACGTGTTCCAGCAGAAACATCGCCAGGCGGTAGGTGGCGTTCTGCAGGGTCAGGCTGTCGATCTGGTTGACCAGCATGTGCAGCCGACGGCTCATGGAGGCCAGCATGCCAAAGGCGATGTCGTTGGATTCGGACAGCATGCGCAGGAAGGCGTTCTGCTCGAAGGAAAAGAGTATGCAGTCAGTGATCGCCTGGGCGTTCACCGGATAGCGCCCCTGATTACCCATGAACATCACCGCCTCGGCGAAGGTCTGGCCCAGGTGGATGATCTCGATGATTTTTTCCTGCCCCTCGGGGGAGATACGGAACAGTTTGATTTGCCCGCTGCGCAGAAAGAAAAATCGATTGGCCGGCTGACCGTGGGTGAACAGGGTGTCGCCGGCCTCGAGATGCGTCTCCTGCATGGTGCCGGCCAGGGCCAGCAGGTGCGCGTCGTCCGCCTGGGCGAAGAGGTAGGCCTGACGCAGCTCGTTGACCTGGTCGATGGAGAATTTCATACGGCCATCATACCTTAACTGGCACTCTGTCAAATACGTCTGTGCGTATCGACGCCAAACGATGAGTTCTGTAGGGTGGCAATGTCCACCGTACGTCTACAGGAGCCGAGGTGATGGTCGCTGCGTGGGTGGCATTCTGGAGTGCGGGGGCTTGCTCCCGCTTTTACATAGCGGCGGCAAGCCGCCGCACTCCCTAGAAGGGAATGGCCGACCTAGTGTGGCTGTGCCCGCTTCGGTCACCAGGACGCAGCACCATCCCCCCCCCGATAGTGGTATTGTCCAGGGCGGCGTGCTCAGTCATTTTGCCCGGGTGTATCCTTTTACATCCCGCTCACATTGTAAGGAGTTATTATGCTGACCCTGCCCGAGGCCCAGGCCGCCATCCAGGAGCGCATCACCCCCGCCGCCAAGGTGGAGTCGGTGCCGTTGCGTCAGGCCCGCGGGCGTTACGCCGCCGCGGCGGTGCATGCGCGGGTGGATAACCCGGCGTTTGATAACTCCGCCATGGACGGTTACGCCTGCCGCACCGCCGACCTGGTGGCACACGCCTACCGCCTGCCGCTGCAGGGCGAGTCGAGCTGCGGCAGCGCGCCGGGTGTGCTCGCCGCCGGCACCGCCATGCGCATCTTCACCGGCGCGCCACTGCCTGCGGGCGCCGACGCCGCGGCGATGCAGGAGAACGTCAGCATCGAGAAGGGTACGGCGCAATTTCCCACGAGCATCCGTCCCGGCGAAAATGTGCGGCGGCGCGGCGAAGACTTCCGCAGCGGCGAATTGTTGTATGCACCCGGCCGCTGTTTTAGTGCCTACGACCTGGCGCTCCTGGCCACGGCCGGTATCGATCGGGTGTCGGTATATGCCCGGCCGCGCGTGCTGGTAATCGCCACCGGTGATGAACTGGTGGCGCCGGGCACGCCGCTCAAGCCCGGGCAGATCTACGAATCCAACTGCCTGGCGACCCTGGTGCAATTGGAGCAGCTGGGGGCGGAGGCGCTGGACGGCGGCATGGTGCGGGACGACCCGCAGGCCTTGCGCGCCCTGCTCAAGCAGAGCGAAGAGTACGATTTTGTCATCACCAGCGGCGGCGCCTCCGTCGGTGATCACGACCTGGTGAAGCAGGTGTTCGCCGAGATCGGCGAGATCAATTTCTGGAAGGTGAAAATAAAACCGGGTAAACCGGTGGCCTTCGGGCGTGTCGGCGAGCGCACCCATTTCTTCGCGCTGCCGGGAAATCCTGTATCGAGCCTGGTGACCTTTAAATTGTTTGTCGAACCGGCGCTGGTGGCGTGGAGCCATGGCGTACACCATATGCTGGAACTGCCTGCGATTGCGACGAATGATTTCCGCCGCCAGCCCGGACGCATGGAATTCCTACGCGCCCATCTGACCACGGAAAACGGCCAACTCATGGCCACGGCGCTGCCCGGCCAGGGTTCGCATATGCTGGGTACGCTACGTCAGACCAACGGCTTCGTGAAGATCGACGAAGACAGCAGCGGGTTTAAGCCGGGTGACCCGATTACCGTCATCCCGCAGAACCTGGGATCGGCATGAGGTGCATCTTTTGCACGGCCGATTTCCCACCGATGCGGTGGGCGGCGTGGCTGATGTCCGGTGCCTGATGAATTCTACCTAGCCGGGAAGATGTGCGGGGCATGACAACTGATGCATTCCCCCGGATTTCTCGGGTGTCTGCCCTGCGACAACGCCGCCGTGTGGCACACCAGGCAGCGATCCTTGCTCACGACATAACCGGTGGCGCCGATCCCCGCGTAATAACCGGTCAGGTTCGGTTTGGGTTTGCCGACATCGGCGACAGTGTGTGTACCGTGACAGGCGTTGCACTTGACCATGACATGGGTCATGAGCGCCTTGGAGTAGCCGGTCACGAGCGTCGTGTTTTTTTCATGACAACCGCCCGTGAGGCACGAATAGCTGTACTCCACGGCGAAGCTGGTGTCGTAGGTTTGGGTCGTGCCGGTCGTGCCACCGGGACCCCCGGGACCGGCCCAGGCCGAAGGCAAGGCAGCGAGCGACATCGCCGTCAGCATAGTGACGACGAGAGTGTGGCAGCGTAGCGTCTTGTGGTTCATCGTCGGATTCCCCCGTTATGCTTTGGCTATATTGACGGCGCAGTGTTTGTAAATCGGCTGGCCGCAGACCGGATCGACCCAGTTGATGGTGAGGCGGTTCGTCGCCACCCGGCGGCCGCCGTTCTCGGCAACGTCGATCGGGTCGAGATCGCCGAAGTGCATGAGCATGAAGACCTGGCCGCGGGCGACAGTGCCGGTGACGCGGCACTTGAGCGTGATACTGCCGCGCCGCGAGGTGACCCTGACCAGGTTGCCGGTGACCACCCTGAGGGCAGTGGCGTCGTCCGCGTGGATCTCCACATAGTTTTCCGGCACCATCTCGTGCAGTTGCGCGATGCGTTTGGTCTTGGTGCGCGAATGGAAGTGCTCGATCACGCGGCCGCTATTGAGCCAGTAAGGATAGGTGCTGTCCGGAACCTCCGGCGGCGGCACGTAATCCACCGCCCACAGGTAGGCGCGGCTGAGATTGTCCGGATCGATCCAGGCGGCGGTCGGTGTCTTGCCATACTGCGCGCGCCCCCAGTTGGTATTGAACTTGCCGTCGGTGTACAGGCGTTTGCCACCGAGCACATTGCCGGTGGTTGACGGCCAGGCGATACCATTATTGCTTTCCAGGTTGGCGTAGGTCATGCCGCTCATGTCGCAGACCTTGCCGCTCGAAATCTTTTTCCATTCGTTGAAGGCGGCTTCCTGGGTGGTATAGGCGATGAGCGAGTTGCCGTTCTTATCGCGGAAACGCGGATCGAGCGCGGCGAGTTTGTCGGCCACCATCTTGATGATGTCGAAATCCGAATAGGCGCCATAGCTCGGCCGCAGGTCGTAGCCCGGCGGATTCACCGCCTTGCGGCCGAGATTGACGCGGCGTTCGGAGCAGGTGTAGGTGCCGTCCTTCTCACCCCACTGTGCCGCCGGCAGGAACAGGTCGGCGAAGTGCTTGGTCTCCATCGGGTCGTACAAGTCCTGCACCACCACGAACGGCCGGCGCGGATTGGCGTAGTCGAGATAGGCGTACAGCTTGTTCAGGTCGGGCGCGGTGACCGCCGGATTAGTGCAGGCATTCCAGAAGACCTTGAGCTGGCCGTTGCGCATCATGTCCACCATGCTGCCGATGGCCGGCTGCAGGTCCTTGTTGGACGTGATGATGGTGGTGGCGTGCGCCGGTATGCGGCCGGCCGGGACATTCCACAGGGTCTCCAGTTCGGCGATGTGCGTCGGATTGTAATAGTTGCGGTAGCCCGAGAGGCTGGACGAGCCGCCGGCCTCGCGGTTGCTCATGGCGGTGGCCTGGCCGGTGATGCTGAACGGCGCCGAGCCGGCGCGACCGATCTTGCCGGTGATGAGGTGCATGGCGCACAGCAGACGCACCGTGTCGGTGGCGCCCATGGATTGGTACACGCCCTGCAGGAACAGGGACAGCACTTCGGTCGAGGTGCCGATCCACTGGGCCGCCTTCTGGATGTCCGCCGCGGCCAGGCCGGTGATGCCGGAGACGTAATCCGGCGTATAGGTACCGACCTTCGCCGCCAGCGCGGCATAATTCCGGGTGCGCGCGCCGATGTAGCCGGCGTTGACCCAGTTATTGGCGATGAGCTGCTGCAGGATGCCGTTCATCAGCGCCACGTTGGTGCCGGGTCGGAGCTGTAGGTGCAGATCGGCGCTGCGCGCGGTCGGGGTGCGGCGCGGATCCACCACGATCAGCTTGGGCGCGCGCGTCGACTTGCGTGCCAGCGCGATGCGTCGCCATATCTGCGGGTGCATCTCCGCCGGATTCATACCCATGAGGAAGAAGCAGTGGGTGCTCTCGATATCGTCGTAACATCCGGGCGGTCCGTCGGAGCCGAAGGTGCTCATGTAGCCGTAGACCGCGGCGGCCATGCAGAATCGGGTGTTGGAGTCCATGGTACTGGTGCCGATGGCGCCCTTGCCGAGTTTGCCCATGGAATAGTATTCCTCCAGCGTCCATTGGCCGGTGTTATAAAGGCCGACTGAATCCGCACCGCTGGTGCTGACGGCATCGATGATCTTGGTCGCGAGCAGGCTGATGGCCGCATCCCAGGTGATCCGGTCCCAGCCGCCGCCGCTGTTGCGCTTGAGCGGGTACATGGCGCGCTCGGCCACGCGCAGGTCGCTGTTGTTCAGTACTTTATACTCGTAGACACCTTTGACGCACACACGCCCGGCATTGGTCGGGTGTTTGTCGTTACCCTTTACCGCCACCGCCTTGCCGGCGGCGTTGACACCGATTTTCAGGCCGCAGCCGACCGAGCAGTAGCCGCATACCGAATATACCCACTGACTGACGTTGTTGAACGTATCGTCGGCGCTGGCCTTTTCGCCGGTAACCAGATTGAGGATGCCTCCGCCGATCACGGCGTGCGAGCCGAGCAGGGTGCTCCACTTCAGG
>JANNJF010000338.1:0-1902 GCA_031405715.1 Gammaproteobacteria bacterium
CCAGACGACCTTCTTCAGCTCCGCCCAGCTCTCCTGGAGATATCGGCGCAGGCCAGTCAGCACGATCGGTCAGCTCTTCTGCTCATGCGGGTGATGCGATGGCGTTCGGTGGTGGCAGGGGTGCTCGAAACGCACCTGTTGCATGCTCGGGGCCAGTCGCGCGCGCGCCTTGTCCAGTGCGCCGGGTGCACGATCGCGCAGCGCCGCCGGCCATGCCCACCACGACTGGTCGGCGTGTTCCTGCCGCAGGGCCTGATACAAGGCGTAGTCGTCCAGCCAGTGGGCGTGTTGTGCTAAGAACTGCGCAAACATCGCCGACTCCTGCGGCGGGGCTTGCTGCAGGAAAATCTGGCACGCATTGCGCAAGCTGGTCTGTCGATGTTTCGGCTCGGTGTGCGTCCGGCTGACATCATCGGCCGTCAGCCAACCCCATTGCTGCAGGCGCTCCAAGCTGATCAGCGCCGGGTTGCCCGCATGGATAGACAGACATTGATAAGGAGAAGCATCGGCGTGTGTCGGTCCCAGGGGCAACATCTGCCACACGCGCATGCCGGCGGCAGACAGGAAATCAACGAAGCGAAACGCCGCATCGCCGAGATCGCCGCTGGACGAAGCGCCGGGTAACGACGTCGGATGCAACAGGATGCCGGCGCGCCGACGCGCCGCGGGATGCGGGATGGGTTTGGAGTGGTTATCCATGCATTATTCCAGCTAACCAGACGAGACCGCCGACTGGGCTCACGCGGACTGGCCGGGGCGCATCACACCACCCATGGCCGGTGCTCCACCACCATGACTGAACGGCTGTGACAGATACTGCGGCGGCTCCTCCCCACACAACTGATAGAGATTCGCCAGGTGCTGCCGGTAGAGGCGGTCGAAATCGCTCACGGTCGCACTCGGATTGAGGTCGCCGAACCACCAGAACCAGTCCGAGGCCTCACAGATGGACAGCTGCCGCTCGGGGCGCGCCTGCGCGTCGCCACTCCAGCGGCCGCTGGCCGTTGCTGCGTCGAACGCACGTTTGGCGTCGCCGAGCATCTCCCACGCGCGGTTCTTGTCCGGCTCTCCGATCCAGGTGGAAAAATTGCCATACACCCAGCTGCCGGCGACCAGCTGCGTCAGTTCGGCCTGGGTGCCCTGCCCGTCCAGGCAGGCGGAGAAGGTCGTGAGCTCCAACGCCGGGTGGGAACTCAGGCGTTGATACAGCGCGTTGAGAAAATGGTAGGCGTTCTCCGGGTAATACTCCCAGGCATTTTCGCCATCCATGATGATGCTGACGACGCTGCCCTCCTGCCCGGCGCAGGCGCCGGCGATCGCCTCCAAGCGCACGATCAAGTTGGCCACGGCATCGTCCGCGTGCCAATCGGAATAGGTAAAGCCGATGAGATCCGACAACCCATCATCGCGAAAGAAACAACTCATGCGTGCGCCGGGCAGGCGATAAGCACGGTACTGGCGCCGGTCGATGGGCGTGGTTGCCGCTGCGGTCG
Source organism: Gammaproteobacteria bacterium (assembly GCA_031405715.1). Taxonomy (GTDB): domain Bacteria; phylum Pseudomonadota; class Gammaproteobacteria; order Acidiferrobacterales; family UBA6901; genus JANNJF01. The sequence continues at coordinate 1,494 of JANNJF010000338.1, forward strand.
ATGCATGCACCGCGGCCAGGCTGTTGGTCAGCACCTGGCCACCGCTCGCGCTCCAGGTAAAACCGTGCTCTTCCAGCAGCCGCAACGTCGGTTCGCTGACGGCACCCTCCGCCGGCCAGCAGCCCTGGGGGCGAAAGCCGAAATAATGTTCAAAGGTATCGATGGCGGCGCGCACATGCCAGGCGGCACGCTGGTCGCCACCTGGGTAAGCGCGCAAATGCGGCAACGTCGCCGCGGGCAGCGCCTGCCGCGCGCTATGAAAATCGAACAACAACGGCAGTATCGGGTGGGCATAGGGGCTGACCGACAGTTCGACCTGGCCGATGCGCGCCAGATTGGCATAGCGGCCGATCAGTCCGGACAGCTGTTCGTCGATCACCTCCAGGAGTTCGCGTCGCTCATGCAGGTT
>JANNJF010000339.1:0-3176 GCA_031405715.1 Gammaproteobacteria bacterium
CAGCACATCGAACGTCGCGCCAAACAGCTCGCCCCAGCGCGTGCACAGAAACGTGAACAACCCGTCCTTGTGCGCCACCAGTTTATCCAGACACCGATACAGCGTGTTCTTCTCCGCCAGCCCAAAATCGGCATTAAGCACATCGCACATCGCGCATCGCGTCATACCAGTGCCGGTGCAAGCGCCATTCCGAACCCGGATCAATCAGCCGGTAGGCCACCAGGGTTTGCAGCACCTGAAGCCACGGCGTGCCCTCACGCGAGGGCCGCAGCCGCACGCCCCAAAATTCGTCTAGTTTCAATTGTTGCCACAGAATACTGGATAACCAGCATGCGCCCCATTGGCGCGGACGCTTTAGCTGTAACTCGTTTAAGCGAAGGCCCACCGCCGTCGCATCGTCGTCCGGCATCGAGCCTTCCGGAAACAGCGCTACTTGCCGTCTCGATCCTTCATCGAACACTTCGATCGTCTTGCGCCAGGCCTCGCGTTGGCTGTCGTTGATCTCGCCCAAGTAAAGCACTTGCCGCTGCGCTACGCGCCCATCCGACAATCGCCGGTTCTCCACCACGCTCCAGTAGTGGTGCGCCTTACCATCCTTCGCGCGTCGGTTGCATTTGAGAAACATGCATCATTATAGAAATCCAACACACCCCTGCCAACGACCAAGGTCTCCACTACAGGCGATTTCCGAACACCACCCTCAATGCATCAATCACTTATGTGCGCTAGACCGACTAAAATCTCTGAAACTCGCATCGAGTTGAGAAAGTCGGGCTAACCGCCTTCAGCGCTTGCCAAAACATCCGGACCAGGGCATCGAGAAAAGGTCACTCTGAACCAGCCAGCAGGAAGTAGAATAAACCGCCTCGGTGCTGACCCCAGCGAGCATCTCAAGATACGTTGTTCATCATAATGACCAAAGGAATCTACAATGGCGCTTGGTGCTCACCTCTATGCGGGCGCTGCCACCGACAACACTCATATCTGCCAACGATTCCCAACGTTTGCGCTGAGATAAATCAGGAGTCACAACATGAAAGCCATCAGAGGTTCCGTCGGGAAAACGGCAAAAAATTACCCAGACGATGTGTTTGTCGTCCAAACGTTGTTGAATCGGCATCGCAAACCACCCAAAAAACTCATATCGGTTGACAAGATTGCCGGCGGAGAAACGGTACAGGCCATTATTGATTTCCAGGCCCAGGTGGTGAAACTGAATCGACCCGATGGCCGTATTGACCCCGCTGGCAAAACATTTGTGCTGTTAAATACCGATAGCCAATGGCACTGGTTGCCCAGTGCGTTCTCAAAAGCCATTGAGCAGCTGACAAAGAATGTCGCTCTAAATATTCAGGCCCTTTTGAATACACAACCGAAAATGTGCCTGGGGCGCGTACACACCCTTCGGAAATGAACGAAAAAATGTGGAAGACTACTTTGAGAAAATAAAATAACGAGGCGGGTGAGCGCATCCAGTCCATCAAACGATCGTTCGCAAACGCTAGTCGGCGCGCGAGTGGCCTTAATCCCGGTCACGATTTGGTCACGCGACTCGGCGAGTTTTGGTCGGCAATATGGGCTTAGGTCACCGAAGAAAATGGTGGCTATGGGTGGACTCGAACCACCGACCTCAGCATTATGAGTGCCGCGCTCTAACCAACTGAGCTACATAGCCTAAAGTCAGGCACAAGATACAAGTGCAAAGATACAAGTGACAACCGGGCAAGCACAGGGCCACCTGCCTTTGAACCCCGGGGATTATAGCTTTTCTCTTTCGACTTGTCTCTTTTTACTGCCGTTAAACGTTGAAACGAAAATGTATCACGTCACCGTCCTGGACGACGTACTCCTTGCCTTCCAGGCGAAAGCGCCCGGCCTCCTTGGCGCCCTGCTCTCCTTTGTAACGCACAAAATCCTGGTACGCCGTGACCTCGGCGCGGATGAAGCCGCGTTCAAAATCCGTGTGAATCACGCCGGCGGCCTGCGGGGCGGTGGCGCCGACGTGTACGGTCCAGGCGCGCACCTCTTTCACGCCGGCGGTAAAATAAGTCTGCAGGCCGAGCAGGCTATAGGCCGCGCGGATCACGCGATCCAGACCCGGCTCGCTCAGGCCCATCTCCGCGAGGAATTCTTTTTTCTCATCAAAACTCATGCCGGAAAGCTCGGCCTCGATGGCGGCGCAGATGGGTACCACCACGGAGCCTTCCGCCGCGGCGAGTTTTTCCACCTGATCAAGAAACGGATTGTTGCTGAAGCCGCTCTCGCTCACGTTGGCGATATACATGAGCGGCTTGTCCGTGAGCAGGCACAGGGGGCGCAGGATTTTCTTGTCGTCCTCGCTGAGTCCCATGGCACGCACCGGTTTGCCGGTGTCGAGATGGGCGCGCACCTTGATGAGCAGGTCACGCAGTTTGACCTCGTCTTTGTTGCCGCCCTTGGCGCCTTTTTCCGCGCGCAACTGGGCCTTCTCGGCGGTATCGAGATCCGCCAGGGCCAGCTCGGTGTTGATGGTTTCGATGTCCGCTTGTGGGTTGATCTTGTTGGCGACGTGCACGATGTTCTCGTCTTCGAAGCAACGCACCACGTGGGCCACCGCGTCCACCTCGCGGATGTGGGCAAGGAACTTGTTGCCCAGGCCCTCGCCCTTGGAGGCGCCTGCCACAAGACCAGCAATGTCCACGAACTCGATGGTGGTGGGTATGGTCTTCTGCGGCTGAACGATGCGTGCCAGTTCCAGCATGCGCGGGTCCGGCACTTCCACGATACCGACGTTGGGATCGATGGTGCAGAAGGGATAGTTCTCCGCCGATATCCCGGCCTGGGTCAGGGCGTTGAACAGGGTGGACTTGCCGACGTTCGGCAGTCCGACGATACCGCATTTGATGCCCATAATATGATCTCGCTTCTATTCCAACACCCCCTCTCCCGCACCGGCGGGAGAGGGCAACTCATACCGGCGTCTCTGTTCCACTCCCCTTCTCCCACGCTAGTGGGAGAAGGATGGGATGAGGGTGCCAAACCTCAGCACCCCTCACCCTACCCTCTCCCCAAAAGGGGAGAGGGTTATAATTAATTACCGCGCATGGGTGTGCAGCGCGTTCATCTCTACCTGCTCATGACCCTGCACACTGTCGCCGATCTGCTGCAACGCCTCCCGGATCGCGGCAAAGGCCGCG
>JANNJF010000340.1:0-2264 GCA_031405715.1 Gammaproteobacteria bacterium
GACTATGCTGCCTTGGAACATAGTAATTACCTGAACTTGAACAAAAAATAGAGCCAGGATAGTACGTTCCCCCCTGCTCGAAAACAAGAGCCATCTCTTGCAGCAGGGTCGAATTTTAGCCGATCCGGTGCGGAATTCCGCTACGATGCCGCCGGCTTCAGACTTAAGGTGCGCGCCCGCGGACAAACCATGGATGGACTTTCTCCACATCCTGTTAGTATCCTTCGCAAAACCCCGCCGCTGACGGGGACCAAGCACGAACGAGACACCATGGCAGAAGAACAAAAAGTAATGCGCGAGATTCGTCTCAATCCTATTGTTCCGAGCGAATCGGTACTCGTGGCCACGGCGCGCAGCATGCGTCCGAAAAAGGCCGAAGAACCGGCACCACGCGACACCCGCAAACACGTGGACACCTGCCCATTCTGCCGCGGTAACGAGGCCAAGACCCCGCCGGCCATCATTACCTATCCGAAAACCGGGGCCGACGCGTGGGATATCCGCATCGTGGAAAATCTCTATCCCGTGCTGGGGGACGACCGGGAAAACCCCAACCTCACCTTCGGGCTGCAGCAAACCATCGACGGCTACGGTCGGCACGAGGTCATCATCGACCACAGCTCCCACGGCGTGGCGATCCACGAGATGGGCGAGCCGCACCTGGCCATGCTGTTCTCGTGTTACCGTGAGCGCATGCAGCAGTTGTATCAGTCCAACAAGCGCCTGCGGTATGTGCTGATCTTCAAGAATTTCGGACCCGCCGCCGGCGCCAGCATCGCCCACACCCACAGCCAGGTCATCGCCATGCCGGTGGTGCCGGACAATGTGCAGGCGGAGGTCAGCAACAGCCATGCCTATTTCCGCAAGAATCATCACTGCATCTTCTGCACCCTGATCGACGAGGCGCTGACCTTTGAGGCCACCATCTACAACCGCGATTCCGGTGAAATCCGCCGCAAGATCGATGTCGGCCAGTTTGTTGTGGAACGCGGCAAGAAATTCATCGCCATCAAACCCTTCGCCAGTCGTTACGAATGGGAGGTGCACATCCTGCCGCTCACCCACCAGAGCGATTTCCTCAACACCACGCCGGAGGATCACGCGGACCTGGCGCAGGTACTGCAGCGCACCATGGCACGGCTGGATGCGGTTCTCGGCGGTGCCCAGTATAATTACTTCCTGCACTCCCTGCCCCACGGCAGCGAAAACGCCGAACACGCACCGAGCTACCATTGGCATATGGAAATCTGTCCGCGCACCAGCATCCCCTCCGGCTTCGAGTTGGGGTCGGGCCTGTTTATCAACACCATCAGTCCCGAAGTGGCGGCGGCGCAACTGCGTGCGGTGACGCTGGAATGAACGCAACGGAATCAACCTGCGGGTGCCGAGGGAATCTCTGAACAAGTGGCAAAAACTATCAGGCTACGTTCCCTCTCCCTTAGGGAGAGGGACAGGGTGAGGGGAAAATCCATGATCACCCCCTCACCCTAACCCTCTCCCCCGAAGTGCGCGGGGGAGAGGGGACTTGTTCAGAGGTTCCCTAGTCAACAAACTGTTAAGCATGCCGTCAATTTTTTATCTGGAGGCAGTAACGTATGAACAAAGTGAAAATCGGCCAAGCGGTCCCGGATATGGAACTGCACGCCACGGACGACCAGGTCTACAAGCTGTCCGACCTGCAGGGCAAGACCGTCGTTCTGTACTTCTACCCCAAGGACAGCACCCCCGGGTGCACCACGGAGGGGCAGGATTTTCGCGACAGCTACGAGGAGTTCCGGAAACTGAATGCGGAAATCATCGGCGTCTCGCGCGATACGCTGAAGTCGCACGAGAGCTTCAAGAACAAACACTGCCTGCCGTTCGACCTGGTGTCGGATGAAAACGAAAAACTCTGCAAGGTCTACGACGTGCTGCAGGAGAAGAACAAAGACGGCAAGCAGTACCTGGGCATCGATCGCAGCACCTTCATCATCGACAAAAAAGGCATCCTGCGTGAGGAATTCCGCGGGGTAAAAGTCGATGGACATATCGCGCACCTCCTGGACGCCCTGAAGAAGTACAAGTAACACGGCCGCACCGCAACCCACAGCCTCATTACCCATCTAGCGGGAAAGCGCATGACTCAAGAGAGAAAGAAGATTTTTGTGCTGGACACCAATGTCCTGATGCACGACCCATCGGCGCTGTTCCGCTTCAAAGAACACAACATCTATCTGCCCATCGTGGTGTTGGAAGAGCTGGATCACGCCAAGAAAGGCATGTCG
>JANNJF010000341.1:0-2445 GCA_031405715.1 Gammaproteobacteria bacterium
CGGTTGAAAGAAATCGGCTCTTCAAGCGATTGGTCTCTTCGGCGAGCCGGCGGCCTTCTGCACAAGAGTTGTAACACTTCGTGCCGAGCGCGGATCAATCTTGGATCGCGATGGTCGCGAACTTGCGCGGGCTGACGCAAACAGCGGCCATCGTTGTTATGTATTGCGCCCATAGACATTCTCGGGACGTATCTCCATAAATATTTCCGGCTTGGACAAGGGAACGAAACCAAGCTTGCGGTATAAGGCGTGCGCGTCGCGCGTGCCCAGCAACCAGCGGCGCAGTCCCTGGAGCTCGGGATGGGCGAGGACACACGTCACCAACCAACTGCCCAATCCACGCCTGCGATAGTCCGGGTCGATGAAGACGTCCGCCAAGTAGGCGAAGGTGGCGCGATCGGTGACGGCACGACCGAAACCGATCTGGCGTTCGTCGTGCCACAATCCAAAACACAGCGAGTTGTCCAAAGACCTTATCACCGTCTCCAGGGGGATGCCTTGCGCCCAGTAGGAATTCGTCAGGAACGCGTGTATGTATTTCTCGTCGAGAGCGGCGCGATCATCCGTCAGGGTAAATTCTGCGTTATGCCATTGCATACATCAACCATCCTTCGAGCTGAAGTTTTAATTTGAACACGGCAAGCGGCGCGGTCGACGTTGCACCTCACAGCATTTCCCGGCTTATGCACAGTGTGTCACGCCTGAACGGTTCCCAGCTACAGACCCCAAGCGAAGGCCGCCATGGACAATATGCCGTAGGTGTACCCATGGTGCAGACGCCGGCCTTTTACCCCCGCGCCGCCCGCCCCCAAGGCCACAAACAACGGCAACAGGTGCTCCGCCGTCGGATGATTGCGCGCGGCGTGGGGGGCGGTGTTGATGTAATCCAACAGCGCGGCCTCGTCGGCGGTTTCTATTGCTTGGTGCAACCACGCGTCGAACTCGCTGGCATAGGCGGTTGGCGGCGCATCCTGCGCGAGCCTTCCCGCCTCGCGCAGGTTGTGCGTGGCACCGCCGCTCGCCAGGATCAGCACACCCTGGTCGCGCAAGGGTTGCAGGGCGCGGCCGAGTTTCCAATGGTGCTCGGCGCCCGCGCCCGATTGCACCGACAGTTGGATCACCGGAATATCCGCGGCGGGATACATCAGCCGCAGGGGAACCCAAGCGCCGTGATCCAGACCACGCGTAGGGTGGATGTCCGCCTCCAGCCCAGCGTCCGTCAGCCGCGCACGTAACGCGTCGGCCAGTTGCGCGTCACCGGGACAGGCATAGCGCATTTCGTAGAGTTCAGCGGGGAAGCCGTAAAAGTCATGCACGGTGTCCGGCGTCGGGTGGCCGGTAAGCGCGGGTCGTGCGGTGTCCCAGTGCGCCGATATACACACCACCGCCTGCGGCCGTGGCAGCAGTCCGCTCAGGCTCTGGAGAAATTCATAGGCCTGACCCTGCTCCAGCAACAGGCTGGGAGCACCGTGGGAAACAAACACTGTTGGCATCCGCTGGGACATGTTGGCCTCTATAGAAGAGATTGCCACAGCGCTGCGTACCTAGCAATGACGAGTGGGTTTGGGTTTGCTGTGGATTTTTTTGAATGTAGATTTTAGAGTCCCGTTCAAGCTCGCCGAGCACCGCAGCCCCACCGGGGGATGTGCACGAGTGCGGACAGTCGCTCAATCTCGTCGTCCGTCGCGGGTCGGCGAAACGCCCGGTTCACGAGCGGCCGCAGGTTGCTCTTGGCGGCGTCGAGGACTGAGAGCTTGTCGCTCGGGCGGACAGTTAGCAGTTTCCGGTGAATCTCGGGATAGTCTTCCGGCCCCACATCGAGCGGGCCGTCGATCTCATAGGCATAGACCCGCAGGTTGCGGTCGCGGCGCCGTTCGTCGGGATTGTCCGGGTCGTAGAAATCATTGAGGAAATGGGCCGACAGCCGCTGCTTGCCGGCCGCTGCGCGAGTCTTGATCTCGTAGGCTCGCGTTTCGCGGCCGGAATTGATGTCGAAGACTTTGAGCTTCTGGTCCCCCAGCCGCAATTCCATTTTGGCCCGCTCGTCGCCGGCTTGCTGCTCGCTGGCAAAGGCCCGGATGCGATACTCGCCGGCTCGCGGAAAGTCGAATTCAGCAAAGACGCTGCCGTCTTCGCTGGCCAGCGACCAGCGGCGGCGCTCTTCGTCATAGCTGGCCGAACCGTCGCCGCTGAGCTGCTTGCGGTCGCGGCGCTGTGATTTAACGAATTGCGACGGGTCGGCAACGATCGCCTCTTCGGCAATTCGCTCCGCGGCGGAGATGTACTTCTCGATGAGGATTGGCGGGACAGTCAGTACGTCGCCGATATTGTCGAAACCGCCGCCGACGTCGTCGGAGAGAAAATCATCGGCTGGCTTGAACTTCACCCCTAAGAGATCGCGGACCGTGTTGTTGTATTCGGCCCGGTTCAGCCGGCGGATGGTCA
>JANNJF010000342.1:0-1036 GCA_031405715.1 Gammaproteobacteria bacterium
GGATCTGATCGCCATGAAGGATGCCTGGGACTACAACATGGAGCGGGGCCAGTTGTTGTTCGGGGCCAGCACCATCTCACAGCAGACGGCGAAGAATCTGTTCCTCAATCCGTCACGCAACCCGGTGCGCAAATGGCACGAATTTGTTCTGACCATGGGTCTCGAACGCCACCTGAGTAAACAACGCATACTCGAAATCTACCTCAATACCGCCGAATTCGGTCGTGGCATCTATGGCGTGCAGGCCGCCGCCCAGGCCTATTGGGGTATCCCGGTGGCGAGTCTGTCGGTGACTCAGGCGGCGGAACTCGCGGCCACGCTGCCCGGTCCGGTGAAAAATAATCCGGCGACACGCTCTAATTTCTTTTTGCGGCGGACAAAAAAGATCCTCAGTCTGATGGGCCCACGCTTTACCGCGCCGGAAGAGAATCTGGCCCCCGCTATCGATGTGAGCCCGGATGTCGAGTTTCGCGAACCCGATGCACGCGAACCCGAGGCAATGGAAACGTCGCCCGCGCCCGCCCCGCCCACGGAACAGATGCAGGTCCCGGAGGCGACGTCGACCCCGGTGGTGCAGGAGCCCCCGCCGGATACGTCACAGACCCCCTGAGGTAACTCGTTATGCGCGTGGGGCAAACCCAACCCAGAGCCCAATGGCGCTACCTTAAGCCGCCCGGGTCCGGTTGATACGTTTTTTTTGGAGTGCGGCGGCAAGCCGCCGCACTCCTGGGTGCATGCACCGGAGCCCCGGGTATGGGTATAATCCCCGTCACGAGCTGTGGTTGTCCCGGGGGAGGTGATACCGGGTGTACGCGATAACATAAAGGCCTACTTTGATCTTCCAGGAACTCATATTCACCCTGCAACGTTATTGGGCGCGCCAGGGTTGCGCCATCCTGCAGCCCTATGACATGGAAATGGGGGCAGGGACCTTCCATACTGCCACGTTTCTGCGAGCCCTCGGGCCGGAGCCGTGGAAGGCCGCCTACGTGCAGCCGTCGCGCCGCCCGAAAGACGGGCGTTATGGCGAGAATCC
>JANNJF010000343.1:0-5406 GCA_031405715.1 Gammaproteobacteria bacterium
GCCGCAGGCCGCACGAATCTCCTTCTCCCGCGCGCGGGAGAAGGTGGCCCGCAGGGCCGGATGAGGGAAGAGACCGCCCGGTTCCAGGGCTCAATTCGCGACCAGGGTGGGTCGGGCGGTCTCTCCCAGAGGGACAGGGAACGTAGTCTGATCGTTTGTGCCACTTGTTCAGCGGTTCCTTAGCGTGTCAGAGGATACGCGCCATCATCACGCCGGGAATGGCCGCGATCTGGGCACGCACCGTTTCGGGCAAGGGGCTGTCCACATCCACCACGGTATAGGCCAGCTCGCCCCGGGAGCGGTTGACCATGTCATGAATGTTCAAGCCCGCCGCCGCCATGGCGCTGGAGATCTGCCCCAGCATGTTGGGCACGTTGGCGTTGGCCACGATCAACCGATAGGCGGATTCGCGCGGCACCACCACGTCGGGGAAATTCACCGCGTTGCGGATATTGCCGTTCTCAAGAAAATCGCGCACCTGGTCGGCCACCATGATGGCGCAGTTGTCCTCCGCCTCGGCGGTGGAGGCGCCCAAGTGCGGCAGGGTGATGACGCGCTCGTGGTTCTTCAGCAGGTTGCTGGGAAAATCGCAGGTTGCTGGGAAAATCGCAGATATAGCCGTAGACCTTACCGGCCTTGATGGCGTCGCATACCGCCTGATCGTCGACGATGCCTTCGCGCGCGAAGTTCAGGATCACCACGCCGTCCTTCATGATCTTCAGGCGTTGGGCGTTGATCAGCTTGCGCGTCGCGTCGATCAACGGGACATGAAACGTGACAAAATCCACCTGGCGTAGCAGCTCCTCCACGGTGTCGGCCTTCTTCACGTCCGCCGACAACTGCCACGCGCCCTCCACCGTCAGACCCGGATCGAAGCCGACGACCTTCATGCCGAGGGCGATGGCGGCATTCGCCACCAGCCGCCCGATGGCGCCGAGGCCAATGACGCCAAGGGTGCGGCCCGGCAGTTCGTAGCCGGCGAAATTTTTCTTGCCCGCCTCCACGGCCTTGCCGATCTCGGCATCGCTGCCGGTGAGACCGCGCGAGAACTCCCACGCCGGGCCGATGTGGCGGATCGCCAGCAGCATACCGGCGATCACCAACTCCTTTACTGCATTGGAGTTGGCGCCCGGCGCGTTGAACACCGGGATACCCAGCTTGCTCATCTTGTCCACGGGGATGTTGTTCACGCCGGCACCGGCGCGCCCCACGGCCTTGAGGCTGGCGGGGATGGCCATGTCGTGCATCTTGAACGAGCGCAACAGGATGCCGTCCGGGTCTTTGATGTCGCCGCCCACCTGGAAGGCACTGGCCGGCAGGCGCGCCAGACCGTCGGAGGAGATGTTATTCAGCGTGAGAATTTTGTACACGGCTCAGCCCTGCTTGCTTTGGAAGTCTTGCATGTAGTTGACGAGGGCGGCGATGCCTTCTTCCGGCATGGCGTTGTAAATGCTGGCGCGCATGCCACCGACGGAACGGTGGCCCTTAAGCTGCAACAAGCCAGCAGCCTTGGCACCTTTAAGGAACGCTTCATCCAGGGCCGCGTCCTTCAGGGTGAACGGCACGTTCATCCAGGACCGCACGCTGCGTTCCACCGGGTTCTTGTAGAAACCATTGCTGCCGTCGATGGCGGCGTAGAGTTTCTCCGCCTTGCGTTTATTGATCTCGGCCATGCCCTTGAGGCCACCGCGTGCATTGAGCCACTCGAACACCAGACCCGCCATATACCAGGCGTAGGTCGGCGGCGTGTTGTACATGGACTCGTTGTCCGCGTGGATCTTGTAATCGAACATGGACGGTGTGCCGGCCACGGTCTGCCCAAGCAGGTCGTCGCGCACGATGACGATGGTCAAACCGGCGGGGCCGATGTTCTTCTGCGCGCCGGCGTAGATCAGGGCGAAGCGCGATACATCGATGGGACGCGACAGGATGGTGGAGGACATGTCCACCACCAACGGCACCTTGCCGGTGTCCGGAATCTCCTGAAACTCCACGCCGCCGATGGTCTCGTTGAGGATGTAGTGCACATAGGCCGCGTCCGGGTCGAGCTTCCACTCCTTGCGCGGCGGCACGCTGCAGAATTTGGTCGACTCGGCGGTCGCCGCCACGTTGACGTTGCAGTACTTCTTCGCCTCGGCGATGGCCTTCTTCGACCACTCGCCGGTATGGATGTAGTCGGCCTTGGTCTTGCCACGCAGCAGGTTCATGGGCACCATGGCAAACTGCGACGAGGCGCCGCCCTGCAGGAACAGCACCTTGTAGTTGGCCGGTATGCCCATGAGCGCGCGCAGGTCGGCCTCCGCCTTGGCGGCGATCTCCAGGAATTCCTTGCCGCGATGACTCATCTCCATCACCGACATGCCGGAGCCGCGCCAGTCGGTCAGCTCGTTGCGCGCCTTCTCCAACACCTCCAGCGGCAACACCGCCGGTCCCGCACTGAAATTGAATATTCTTGCCATCGCCTCGACCCTTCTTATTGAACCCGCCTATTCGCCCGCCTCGTCGGCTACCGCCTCATCCGATTCGGCGACCTTCTCCACACCCACCAGTTTCTCGCCATCACCCATTTCGATCAGACGTACGCCCTGGGTATTGCGCCCCACCACCGACACTTCCTTGGCGCGCGTACGGATCAGCGTGCCACCGTCGGTGATCAACATGACTTCGTCTTCGTCGGTCGTCAGGCACGCGGCCACCACCACGCCATTGCGCTCGGTGACCTGGATCGAGATGACGCCCTGGCCGCCACGCTTGTGCTTCGGGTAATCCGACAGCGGCGTGCGCTTGCCGTAACCGTTGGCCGTGGCGGTCAACACCGTGGTCGACTCGTCGGCCGAGCCGGCGATGATCACGGACACCACCGACTGACTCTCCTGTAACGTGATACCGCGCACACCGCGCGCCGCGCGCCCCATGGGACGCACGTCTTCCTCGCTGAAGCGGATGACCTTGCCGGCGGTGGTGAAGAGCAGGATGTCGCTCGCGCCATCGGTAACACCCACACCCACCAACTGGTTGCCGTCCGCCAGTTCCACCGCGATGATGCCGCTGGAGCGCGGACGCGAGAACTCGCTCAAGCCGGTCTTTTTCACGGTGCCGTCGCTGGTGGCCATGAAGACCATCTTGCCTTCCTCGAACTCCTTCACCGGCAGGATCGCGTTGATACGTTCGCCCTCCTCCAGCGGCAGGAGATTGACGATGGGCTTGCCGCGCGCACCGCGTCCGGCCTGTGGGATCTCGTAGACCTTGAGCCAGTAGACCTTGCCGCGGTTGGAGAAACACAAAATGGTGTCGTGGGTATTGGCCACGAACAACTTGTCGACGAAATCCTCTTCCTTCATCGCCGTCGCCGATTTGCCGCGGCCGCCGCGGCGTTGCGCGCGGTAATCGCTGGCGGGTTGCGCCTTGGCATAACCGGCGTGGGACAGGGTCACCACCACGTCCTCCTCGGCGATCAGGTCTTCCAGTTTAAGATCCACCTGACTCTCGCGTATCTCGGTGCGGCGTGCATTGGCGTACTGGTCGCGCACTGCGATAAGCTCGTCGCGGATCACCCGCATGAGGCGTTCATGGCTCTGCAGGATATCCAGCAGGTCGGCGATCTTTTCCAGTATCTCTTTGTACTCGGCGCGGATCTTGTCCTGCTCGAGACCGGTAAGACGATGCAGCCGCAGATCCAGGATCGCCTGGGCCTGGGCCAGAGACAGGCGATAACCTTCTTTGGTGAGACCATAGATCGCTTCCAGCTTCTCCGGGCGGGAAACACTGCTGTCGCTGCGCGCCAGCATGTCGCCCACCACTTTCGCCGGCCAGACACGCCCCATCAAACCGGTGCGCGCGGTTTCCGAATCCGGCGCCGCCTTGATCAGGGCGATGATCGGATCGATGTTCTCCAGCGCCACCGCCAGGCCTTCCAAGATGTGTGCGCGCTCGCGCGACTTGCGCAGGTCGAACAGGGTACGGCGCGTGACCACTTCGCGCCGGTGACGTACGAAGGCCTCGATGATCTGCTTGAGATTCATCAGCTTCGGCTGTCCGCCCTCGAGGGCGACCATATTGATGCCGAACACGCTCTGCATGGCGGTGTGCTGATACAGGTTGTTCAGCAACACATCGGTCATCTCGCCGCGTTTCAGCTCGATCACCATGCGCATGCCGGACTTGTCCGACTCGTCGCGCAGGTTGCTGATGCCCTCGATCTTGCCGTCCTTCACCAGATCGGCGATCTTCTCCAGCAGGCGCGCCTTGTTCACCTGGTACGGCAGCTCCGTGACGATGATGGACTGGCGACCGGCGCGCTTGTCGTCCTCCTCGATCTCCACCCGCGCGCGCACATACACCTTGCCGCGGCCGGTGAGATAGGCCTCGCGGATACCGCTGACACCATTGATGATGGCGGCGGTGGGAAAATCCGGTCCCGGCACATGCTGCATCAGTTGCTGGATGGTGATGTTGTTATCGTCGATATACGCCACACACGCGTCCACGATTTCGCGCAGATTGTGCGGCGGGATGTTGGTCGCCATGCCGACGGCGATACCGGACGAGCCGTTCACCAGCAGGTTCGGCACCTTGGCCGGCATGACCGTGGGCTCGTGCTCGGAACCGTCGTAGTTGGGGACAAAGTCCACCGTCTCTTTATCGAGATCGCCGAGCATTTCGTGGGCGATGCGGCTCATGCGGATTTCGGTGTAACGCATGGCGGCCGGCGAGTCGCCGTCCACCGAACCAAAGTTACCCTGGCCATCGATCAGCGGGTGGCGCATGGAGAAATCCTGCGCCATGCGCACGATGGTGTCGTACACCGCGGTATCGCCGTGCGGGTGATACTTACCAATAACGTCACCGACCACGCGCGCGGATTTCTTGTAGGCCTTGTTCCAGTCGTTGCCGAGTACGTGCATGGCGAACAGCACGCGCCGGTGCACCGGCTTCAGGCCGTCGCGCACATCCGGCAGGGCGCGCCCGACGATCACGCTCATGGCGTAATCGAGATAAGACTGGCGCATCTCCTGCTCAAGATTGACGGGAATAGTTTCTTTGGCGAATGGTTCCATAAGGGTGTCGGTGGGGGGTGTCGGTGGACCGCTAGTGGAGGATCGTAATCTGCTGGATAACTCGTTGTATTAAAATTATTTTTTAACCTGCATGCGTGTCCGGTTGGCGCCCCGGGAATACGCCTAAAGCGGTTCCGTAAAAACGCCGATACTAGCACGGAAGCGGCCCTGGCTGCATCCGTCTGCATGACAAAACTTTCCCTGGGGCACCACTAAACAAGTCCCCTCTCCCCCGTGCACTTCGGGGGAGAGGGTTAGGGTGAGGGGGATAATCAACGGTTTTTCCCTCACCCTGTCCCTCTCCCACAGGGAGAGGGAACCTAGCATCATCGTTTCTGCCACTTGTTCA
>JANNJF010000344.1:0-1026 GCA_031405715.1 Gammaproteobacteria bacterium
TCACCAGCGCGACGCAGAAGTTGCGGTTGTCGCCGTGCACCACCAGCTGGCTCACGAACGGACAGACGATCTTCATCTTGCCCTCCAGCTCTTGCGGCGCCACGTATTTGCCGCCGGAGGTCTTGATCAGATCTTTTTTGCGGTCGGTGATCTGCAGGAACCCTTCCGGTGACACCTTGCCGATGTCCCCGGTGTGGAGCCAGCCATCGGCGTCGAGGGCCTCCTGGGTCGGCCCCGCCAGGTGGTGGTAGCCGCGCATGATGCCTCGACCGCGGATCAGAATCTCGCCGTCGTCGAGGAACTTGAGCTCGGTCCCTGGGACCGGAAGCCCCACCGTCCCGAACTTGTACTTCTCGGGGCGGTTCACGAAGCTGGCCGCGCTCGACTCGGTCAGGCCGTAGCCCTCCAGGATCAAGATACCCGCGGCGTGGAAGAACTCCGCCAGCTCGCGCGAAAGCGGCGCGCTCCCCGACACGAAGTAGTTGAGCCGTCCGCCGAACCGCGCCTGCAGCTTCGAGAACACCAGCTTGGTGGCGAGCTTGTTCTTGATCGCCGCAGCGTCACCGCATCCTTGGGCAGGGTGGCACCTACGGTGATGCCGAAACTGATGTTCGACGAACCGTACGCGGGAAGTCCCGCCGCGAAGAGGCCGGCAGCCAGAATAAGAAATGCACGGAAGACAGGGAGAAGTCTCATGGGATCACGGCTTACGCAGACCCTTTCTATCGGATGGCCGGGCGTAAAAATGAACGGTTAGGGGGGATTTCCCTCCCTCTCGTTCTCCCTCGTGGCGGGGCGCACGTACGCTCCCGCAAGTGGTTACGCTTCGAAACGTTAGGTTGGGCTCCCGCGCTCCGCCTGGCGGCCCAATTCCAACAAAAACGTAATACGCGACGCGTCATAGACACAGCCGGCCCAACTACCCCCGCTTGCGGCCTGCAATGCGGACCACAGGCGGGTGTCCGCCGGCACGCGCGGATCGGGCTTTAGGTCGGGGTGACGTCCGCGCGCGGCGAGCGTCGCCCC
>JANNJF010000345.1:0-3423 GCA_031405715.1 Gammaproteobacteria bacterium
TGTAGGGTGGGCATCGCCCACCAGCGGAGGATAATCGACGCCCCGTGCGGTGGGCGATGCCCACCCTACAAACTACAAACCAGGCATTACCTATGTCGCTATATCTAATACTACAAAATACCGCGCGCAGCCGCTGTTCAGCCGCCTTGCCCGGTCGGCGCGTCGCCTGCCAGCTGTTGTTGCAACCACCCGGGGATGCGCTGCTCCAACCAATAGCGCGGACGCCATGGATAGCTGCCCGCCACAAAACCGACATGACCGCCGTGACGATGCACATCCAGCTGGATACTGGCAGACACCTCCCGTGCAGTGGGGATCACACTATCCGGCATAAACGGATCGTCCGCCGCCTGCAGCATCAGCGTGGGGATGCGGATGTGAGCCAGATACTGGCGCGAACTGGAGACCGTGTAGTAGTGCATTGCGCCCGCAAAACCGTGCAACGGAGCGGTGATGCGATCGTCGAAATCATAAAAACTCCGCAGACCAGGCACCTCGTGTAACGGCACGGGACCGGCGAGACGCCGGCTCTTCAACACATAGGAGCGTTTCAAGTGGCGCACCAACCACCATTGATAGAGGCGTGCGAAGCCCCGATTCATGTGCGTCGTGGAATCATGCAACAACAACGGCACCGACACCGCCACCGCACAGCGCAGCCCCGCCTGCACCCCCTGCTCCCCCAGCCATTTGAGCAATACATTGCCACCCAAGGAATAACCGACGGCCATGATGGGGGTCTGCGGTTCGCGTTGTCGCAGGGTCGTAACGAGAAAATCGAGGTCACCGGTATCGCCGGAATGATAGGCCCGCGCCAGACGGTTGGGCTCGCCGCTGCAGCCTCGGAAATGCATGAGCACGGCGCGCATACCGGCGCGTGGCAACACCTGCAGCATACTGCGCGCATAATGTGAACGGCTACTGCCCTCCAGGCCATGCAGCAGGATGACGATGGGTCCGGCGTCGTTGCAGGTCCAATCGAGATCGATAAAATCCCCGTCCGGCAACTCCAGGCGTTCGCGCGACAAGGGCTGTCGTGGCCAGGTGCGAAACAGCACTGGCCATAATGTCTGCAGATGCGGACCGCGGCACCACCAGGCGGGTTTAAATCTGGACACGGGCTGTCCCCCTCAGGTTCTTTAAGTACCAGTTCAGGTAGAGCGACCCTACGCCCTTACTGCTGCGCATCGATATCGCCATCCAGATAAAACCACTGTCCGTCCTGCTTCACAAAACGGCTGGCCTCGTGCAGCCGTTCAGCCTTGCCGCGAACCTTATAACGCGCCACGAATTCGACCACGCCCGAGTCGTCCTGTGCGCCGCCGGCCTGGATATCCACTATCTCCAGGCCCTGCCACTTTATCGAGGCGCTATCCGCCAACACCACGTCAACCGGGCGGGTCGAGGCATGCCAGGTGCGCCGCAGATACTCCGCACGTGCCAACACATAGGCCGCGTAACGTGAACGCATCAGCCCCTCGGCGGTGGCGGGCCACGCACCGGCGTCGAGGTACGGGCCACAGCAACGACTGTAGGGATCACCCGAGCCGCAGGGGCATGTCTGTGAGTCCATCATTGCGGCGAGTCATTCTCCTGGCATGTGCGTAATTTTCTCGCAAATTCGCCATTCTCCATGGGCGAGTGGCATACATCTTGCTTCCTACATAGAACAAACGGCACCCCGTAATGCCGATTTACTATATAGGATACTGCATGCAAGACACTCCCTCACACCACTGGCGGGCGGTCTCCCTCGTCGCCACACTGATTACCCTTATTGTCATCAGCACCCCGGGGCTGGCTGAGGGTTTGCGTCTGGCATCACCCGACGGTCAGCCCCTGAACGCCGAGTACCAACCCGGCGACACCAAGCGCCCGGCCATACTGGTATTGCACGGCTTTCTGCAGACCCGGGAATTTCTCACCACCCAATCCATCATCAACGGATTGTCCAACGTGGGCAACGCCATACTGAGCCCGAATCTGTCCCTCGGCGTACCGGATCGGCGACAAAGCATGCAGTGCCAGGCGCCCCATCAGAATACCTTCGAAGGTGACTTGCGCGAAATCGATTTATGGGTGCAGTGGTTGCGCCAACAAGGTTACCCCTCGGTCATCATCGTGGGGCACAGCTGGGGCAGTCAACACGGCCTGGGTTATGCGGACGCCTACCCCAAGACACCCATCGCCGCGCTCGTCAACATCAGCCTGGTGCGCACAGAACAAAGCGCGCAGGTCATTGCCCAGCAAACCGTCGCGGCCAAGACACGCATGACACAGCAGGATGCAGCACTCAAGCCCTATGCCCTGTCCTTCTGTAAGGAGTACATGGCCAAACCCGAGTCCTATCTGTCCTATGCGCGCTGGAGCGACGCGCACGTGCTCGACGTACTAGCCCATCTGAAACAACGCCGGGTGCCGATCTACATAGTGCTCGGTAGCCAGGACAACCGCAGCGACAGCGCGTGGGTCAAAGCATTGCGCGTCAGAGCCAAGGAGGTGGTGGTGATCGACGGCGCGAACCACTTCTTTTCATCCCTGCACGAGTTTGAGCTGAACGATCGCCTTGAGGCCATCCTCACCCAGCTCAACCCAAGCTCCAAGCGATAACCGCCCTGCGATCCATGCTCTCGCTCCGTTTCAAAAAGCCGTTCTTGCCCATTTCGTGGTATCTGCTGCTTTTCATGCTGATCGCCATTGTGCCGGCGATCATCAGCGCCCACTACTCGGTCAAACAGGCCGAGGCCATACAGCGTCAGGCTGAGGTGCAGACGGCGAAACGCGCCCAAGCGAATCTGCTGCGCGAGATAAACCATCTGGGCGAGGAGCTCAGCGATACTGCCAAAACCCTGGCGGAATGGGACGAAACCCGCACATTGTTCAGCGACGCGACCTATTACAATTATTGGAAGCAGACCCGGGCAAGAGAAGTGACGCGCTACCGCGGACAAGTGGATGCGGCAGATCTGTATGCGGCGTCCGGCAAACCGCTGACCAGTGACGTAACGCTGGCACCCATCGCGTACACCGGCGCTATGGGCCAGCCGGCCTTGATGAAAGAAGGCGCGCATGTGTACATCCTGTATTTTCATCCGGTCACTAACACGGCCGTGACTCCGCCAGTGGTTCTGGGTTACGTAGGGATGCGCAAGAATCTCAACCTGGCGCTGGACAAATTCGGAATACTGCGGCATTCGTCGATCCTGAACGTCGAATGGCATCTGTCCACAACCGAGCCTACCCGCATCGGCGACGCCATCGCCAATGCCGTGCTGCAGGTATCGCCATCGGCCGAGGTCGATGCGCTATCGCACCTGGTGCACCAGGTGTTCATGGAGTACCTCGGCTACACCGTCGGGCTTATTTTCCTGCTGGCGGTGCTGCTCACTTACTCCATTGCGCGCCCGCTGACCCGACTCGCCC
>JANNJF010000346.1:0-15209 GCA_031405715.1 Gammaproteobacteria bacterium
CCCTGTCCCTCTCCCAAGGGGAGAGGGACGTAGCCAGATAGGCTTTGCCACTTGTTGTTCAGAGATTCCCTTGGTTGACGTCAGAACGGGATATCGTCGTCGAAATCACCCATGCCACCGCCACCGGAACTGGGCGCACCTGTGGGGGCGCCCGCGGGCGCGCGGGCAGCGGGACGGGATTCCTGGCTGCTCGCCGACTGATCAAAATCGCCATGGTCCGCGGGGACACCACGGCCTTCGCGCGAGCCGAGCATCTGCATTTCGTTGGCGACGATTTCCGTAGCGAACTGATTGGCAATGTTCTTAAGTAAGTGCTATTCCCCTATGTCCCTTAACCACCTTCCTGTCTACGGCGCGCAAAGCCAACCATGCCGACCAATGCTGACCCGAACAGCCAGACGGCGGCGGGCAGCGGCACGACAGTGGCCACCGATGCATTAGCCGTGAGCAAATTGCCGTTGGAGAGCGTGTCCGTGTCCGGATTGAAGAGGGCATCCAGCGGACTGCGCGTGAACAGGTCATAGGTAAGGACAATCTGGCCGCTAGCGACATTACCTGGCGCGGCCCCCGCATTAATGGTAAAGCTCCCAATGCCCGTCTGCGTGGTGGCATCGAAAGACTGCGCCCACACTGGGCTGGCGTTGGGCGCGGGACCCACAACAAATAAATCGACCACGCTGATAAAGTCCGTGAAGGTACCCAAGGCCGTCGCCGGCTCGAAGGCGGCACTGGTGACCACCAGGTAGTTCTCATCGTTGCTGAGGTTAAACCCCCAGCCTACCGTAGAACCCGCTAGCCCCGAGATCGCCCCGTCCAGGGGGTCGAGTTGCAGGACGGTCGCGGCCTGGGTGGTGGTAGAGAACAGGACACTTAAGACGGCACTTAACAGCAGCAATCGCTTGAGCATGACGCATCTCCCTATACTGGTAAATAATGGTGAGGGAACCTCTGAACAAGCCCCCTCTCCCCCGTGCACTTCGGGGGAGAGGGTTAGGGTGATGGGGTGATCATAGATTCATCCCTCACCCTGTCCCTCTCCCGGTGGGAGAGGGAACGTAGCCTGATAGTTTCTGCCACGTGTTCAGAGGTTCCTTAGCGGAACTGGTTGTTCAATGTCTTGGTGCCACTCACCGCGCCGTTGTCGGCGCTGAACGGAATGGTGGCGCGAAACCGGGCGGTGTTGGCACAGCCGGTGAAGTCGAGGGTCACCGTGCCGCTTGCTATGCTGCCGGCCGGGACAGTTCCCACAGCCAGCGGAAACGCGACGGGGCTGGTGATCACCGGGGTGCAGGCCGTGCCGTAGGTCTGGGTCAACGTCAAGCCGTCGATCTGGGCCGTGTCGGCAGGGAAATCGCCTTTGTTGTTCAGGGTGAGGGTCCAGAGCCGCGCATTCCGGAGGCCGGACTTGTTGGTGATGAGGACTGACAGCTCTGCGGCGCATTGGTGGACAAAAATATCCCCTGTGCCATTCGTGTCACCCGCCACCAGGTTGCTGGCATCCGATGCGAAGGCCACGAAACGCCCGTCGGCGCTGAGGGTCGGGGCGAAGTTGCTGTAACCGTTCCCCTGCTCACCGGCACTGTCCACGCTGACCCGGGTGGTAGTGCCGCTCTGGCGATCGTGCACAAAAATATCCTCTCTACCATTCGTGTCACCCGCCACCAAGTTGGAAGCCCAGGATACGAAGGCCACGAAGCGGCCGTCGGCGCTAATGGACGGGTAGGAGCTGCCACTGTTTGCCTGCCCACCGGCACTGTCCACGCTGACCCGAGTGGTGGTACCGGTCTGGCGATCGTGCACAAAAATATCTGGTGCTCCATTCGTATCACCCACCACCAAGCTGGTGGCGTCCGATTGGAAGGCCACGAAGCGCCCGTCGGCGCTGATGGATGAGAAGTAGCTTAGCGCGCCGTAGTTCGTCAGCCCACCGCCGCTGCTCACACTGACCCGTGTGGTGGCGCCGGTCTGGCGATCGTGTACATAAATATCAATATTCCGATCCCTTATAAGAAACAGGCCACCAGGTTGGTGGCGTTTGATGCGAAGGCAACGAAGCGCCCATCAGCACTGATGGATGGGAGGTGGCTGAAAGAGTATGCCTGCCAGCCGGCACTGTCCACGCTGACCCGGGTGGTGGTACCAGTCTGGCGATCGTGCACAAACACATCCGATGCACCATTTGTGTCGCCCGCCACCAGGTTGCTGGCGCCCGACGTAAAGGCCACGAAGCGCCCGTCGGCGCTGAGGGACGGGTCGTAACCGTTCGCCTGATTGCCGGCACTGTCTACGCTGACCCGGGTAGTGGTGCCGGTCTGGCGATCGTGCACAAAAATATCGTATGCACTATTCGTGTCACCCGCGACCAGGTTGGTGGCGTTCGAATCAAAGGCCACGAAGCGTCCGTCAGCGCTGATAGCTGGATCGCCGCTGGCAGGATAGAGGCCAGTCGCCTCATGGCCGGCACTGTCCACACTGACCCGGGTGGTGGTACCAGTCTGGCGATCGTGCACAAACACATCCGATGCACCATTTGTGTCGCCCGCCACCAGGTTAGTGGCGTCCGATTGGAAGACCACGAAGCGCCCGTCGGCACTAATGCTGGTGTCGACGCTGATGCTGGGTGCGGCACCGCTGAAATCGTTCGCCTGCCCACCAGCACTGTCCACACTCACCCGGGTGGTGGTGCCGGCCCCTGCCCAACCGGGCGCTAGCAGCAACCAGCCAGCCAGGGTGGTCAGGGACAGGCCCTTCGAGAAAAGCGTTTTCATGACATGGTCTCCTTAGGTATCGCAGTCGTGGTCGGACACGTCGCCTGGCACGTCGGGGGCTTCTGGTCCTCGGGTTCAACGCTGGCCCTGGCGCAGGGATGCTTCAGACCTAAGACGTCGCGACGCTACAGAAACTTAGGGCATTCAACGGGGCGACCCCGGCGCAGAAAACCGTGGACAAAACGACGAGGGGTAGGGATTGGCAGCGTTGCATCGGGGTCACCCTCCCTAGTGGCAGTGCACGCTCTGAAACAACCGGGGGCAGCGGCGCTGGTGTCGTCGTCCCTTATTCTGATTGGGGTGCAGGCTAGCACGGCCCGGGGGGCGGGGTAGTGATGCGGATCAATATAGATAGTGACGATTTCTTAGCCCGCCAGCATCATTCGACACCACATCCCGATCTTGCCCCGAATTCCCCGTATAACGGGACGGAGGAATTAGTCGTTAATCGCTCCGTCCCGTTTTCTCGCTTCTTGCTACGTACCACAGACTCACTGCCATCATAAGGTAACCTGGGATGTAACAGCGCCAGCAAAACGTCTGTGGCTGGAAGTTTCGAAAGGCCTCCTCGCCGCCTGGCAACAAAGCGACGGCGGGCAACAAGAAGGCACTCAGGGCTAACACCATGCCCACGACAAAGGCCAGTGCCGTCGCACGATTAAACCGGACGTTGCCGGCCCGCAGCAATATCCAGCCGCCCCCGATCACAAACAACAAGGCAATCAGCGCGGCGGCGATCCAGGGACCGAACCAGGGCCAGGGGATCAGAAATAACACATCCCACTCGAACCAGTTCACCGGCCAGTCGATCATGAGTTTCAGCCAGAGGTAATAGAAAAGATCCCACAACCCGAAGACATAGATGAACGCCGCAAACATCCGCGTGAACCCGCTGGCCGCAAGCAGTGCCACACAGGCGATCATGACCACCGTGGCCAACTCGCGAATCAACTCAATACCCAGGTCCCGCTGCGACAAAATAGAAAGCGGAAAGAGGGCCTGGGGGTTATCGGGGTAATAAATGGTGCGCAGATGGACGACCAGGCTTGCCTCCACCTGCGCCATGGCGATGGCAAACAAGGTTAACCAGACGATATGGCGTTTATTCATAAGGCAGCACGACTCTTATAGAGTTTTCGTCCCGCCTATTTGCAGCGCAGCCCGATCGAAGGTATAGGTACCCTCGTAGGCCTGATGCTTGTCGCGCGCTACCATCTTTGCTTTGTTCACGATCAGCGCATCGGCAAGGTCTGCGGTCTTGATGCCATTGGCGGTCTTAACGGGCTGCGCCGCGATAAACTCATTGAGCGCAGACCAAATCGCTTGTTGATTCTCAAACACCGTATTGGTCTCTTCCAAAAGACTCATGACGAGCGCCTGAATATCTTCCTTCGTGGCACCATAACGCTTACCTGTTAGGGTCCATATTGTTTCCGCCAGCACGACGTCTGTGATCAGAACAGGTCTTGCGCCCTCAAACAGCTTCCTGGCTTTCGCCGCCTGTTCTTCATCATCGTTGAGAATCCGCCGTAGTAACACGTTGGTGTCAACAGAGATCACGCGGCACGCCTCTTGCTCTTTGCTGTGGACGACCGCCTCGTTGCGATGGTGTCGATCAAGGATTCCTCATCGGTGTACCGACCGTCCGCTTTGAGGTGTTTCAGCACCCCATTACTGGCACCCTTGCGCTTCTTAATGAGGGTGACCCGGCCTTCATGCTCAACGAAATCAATCTCATCACCGGGCTGGACATGAAGGCGATCACACAGCTCTTTCGGTATCGTAATCTGCCGTTTCGGGCTCAACATTGGCATGGCATAGCCTCTTTACTATTGTATTATCGGTAAAGATACTCATAACTTTACCATATGTCAATAGTAAAGACGCCGAACGCGACCGCTCACCACTCAGTATGATTTTGTTGGGTTCGCCGCTGGTGCGGCTTAACCCAACCTACATAACAACCCGATTTTTAGAGGTTCCCTAAACAAAACCCCGGTAGGGACAGGGTCCTACCGGGGTTTTGTTTACAGCCATGTGCCTAGAGGTATACGTCAAAACGGGATATCGTCGTCAAAATCACCCATACCACCCCCACCGGTGCTCGGGGCGCCGGCCGGGGCGCGGGCGGCGGGGCGGGATTCCTGGCTGCTGGCCGACTGATCGAAATCGCCATGGTCCGCGGGGACGCCGCGGCCTTCGCGCGAGCCGAGCATCTGCATTTCGTTGGCGACGATTTCCGTGGTGTAGCGGTCTTTGCCTTCCTTGTCCTGCCACTTGCGGGTCTGCAGGCGGCCTTCCACGTAGATCTGGGCGCCCTTCTTCAGGTATTCACCGGCGATCTCCGCCAGGCGGCCGAAGAACACCACGCGATGCCATTCGGTTTTTTCCTGCTTTTCGCCGGAGACCTTGTCTTTCCAGGATTCGGAGGTGGCGATGGTGATGTTGGCCACGGCACCGCCGTTGGGGGAATAACGAATTTCGGGATCTTTGCCCAGGTTGCCGACGAGGATGACTTTGTTTACGCCACGCGCCATGTTGATTCTCCTACGGTTGATCCACAGAGTTCTGAAGTTCGCGTATCGATGCCGATACTCTGTAGAGGTTAAAGTAGCCGTTATCTTATCTGGAACACCGGCCGAGTCAACGCGGAGATGCACTTTACTTGCTGTATTTCCACCTCGACCAGGGGGAACAGAACAGAGAAGAAATAAAATCAACCGCTTGGAGTGCGGCGGCGAGCCGCCGCACTCCGTAGATTAGGAAATACTGAAAGACTCAAGACGTTGCTTATCAAAAGTGTGCGGATCGACCTTGAGATAGACCATGCCCTCGGCCACGATCACCAGCGCCTCCGTCACCCCCGGGAGGATCGCCAGCTCGGCCTCGAGACGGCGCGCCTCCTGCGCATCCATGTCATCCCGCAGGTGCAGCATCAGCGTCTTCACCGCCGGCGGCGGTTGCATGCCGGCGGCGAGCAGCAGCCACACGCCGATGAGCACGGCGCCGAAGGCGAATACCGCGCTCGCCCCGTAGTGACTGGACAGCAGGCCACCGGCGACGCCGCCGACGAACAGGCCCAGGGACTGCGAGGTATTATAGATACCCATGGCCGTCCCCTTGGCGCCGGCCGGGGCGATCTTGGAGATGATGGACGGCAGGCTGGCCTCGAGGGTGTTGAACGCCGCGAAAAACAGCACCAAGGCACCGATGACACCCCAGAAATTATCGATCACCGCGGCGAACAGGATCTGCGCCACGAGCATCAGCGCCACGGCCCCCACGAACACCGTCTTCAGCCGCGCGCGCCGCTCGCCGTAAATAATGGGCGGGACCATGAGGGCGAAGGAAAGCACGATCACCGGCAGATACACCTGCCAGTGATGATTGGCGTCGATGCCGCCGCTTTTCTGCAGGGCGAAGGGCACGACGACGAACAGCGCCATCTGCACGGCATGCAGGGCAAAAATACCGAAGTTGAGGCGTGCCAGCTCGCGGTTGTGCAGCACATCGAGCAGGCGTGCGGGGGCGGCCTCGGCATCGGAGTGAAAACGGCTTAGACGCGGGTCGGGCACTGCGAAGCGCACCACCAGCACCGCGATCAGCGCGAGCACGCCGGTCATGGCGAAGATACCGGGAATGCTGATGGCGTGGTACAGCGCCGGCCCCAGCACCAGTGACAGCGCGAAGGTGAGCGCGATGGTGCCACCGATCATGGCCATGGCCTTGGTGCGATGTTCCTCCCGAGTCAGGT
The DNA here is from genome assembly GCA_031405715.1 of Gammaproteobacteria bacterium. Classification (GTDB taxonomy): domain Bacteria; phylum Pseudomonadota; class Gammaproteobacteria; order Acidiferrobacterales; family UBA6901; genus JANNJF01. The sequence continues at coordinate 6,523 of JANNJF010000346.1, forward strand.
CCGCCAGCAGCGCCGTCACCGCCGCCGAAATTGCACCGGCCCCTTGTATGGCACGCCCGATGATGACCATGTAAAGGTCCGTGGCCATGGCGGCCCAGAAGCTGCCGAGGGCAAACAGTGCGAGGCCGGCGTAGATCACGCGCTTGCGGCCGATGCGGTCCGAGAGCATGCCGAAGGGCAGCTGCAACAACGCCTGGGTCAGCCCATAGGCACCCAGCGCCAGCCCGATAAGGGTGTGGTCCTGGCCGCCGGGCAGGCGTTCGGCATAGATAGCAAACACCGGCAGAATGATAAACATGCCCAGCATGCGCAGGCCGTAGATGCTCGCCAGGCCTATGCTGGCACGCAGCTCGAGCGCGGTCATGCGTTCTGAGATCAAACAGGGATTCCTTTGTGGAGGCGCCGGTATTTACCCGAACGACCGCGGGACACTAGGCACAGGCCATTCATGCAGGGCGTTTCCGGGCTTTTTTCTTTGGCATAAGAGTCAGAATGGCCGTATAGTACCATGTTCCCTACGATCCAGAAATTGTCCATGGAACACATCCGCATACGGGGTGCCCGCACCCACAACCTGAAAAACGTCGACGTGGACCTGCCGCGCGGCAAGCTCATTGTCATCACCGGGCTGTCCGGTTCCGGCAAGTCGTCCCTGGCCTTCGACACCTTGTACGCGGAAGGCCAGCGGCGCTACGTCGAATCGCTGTCGGCCTACGCGCGCCAGTTTCTGTCGGTCATGGAAAAACCCGATGTGGATCTGATCGAGGGCCTGAGCCCGGCCATTTCCATCGAACAGAAGTCCACCTCGCACAATCCGCGCTCCACCGTCGGCACGGTCACCGAAATCTACGATTACCTGCGCCTGCTGTACGCGCGTGTCGGCGAACCGCGCTGCCCCGAGCATAAGGTCACCCTCGACGCCCAGACCGTGAGCCAGATGGTGGATCACGTCATGGCGCTGCCCGAGGGCACGCGGCTGATGCTGCTGGCGCCGGTGATCCAGGAGCGCAAGGGCGAGCATGTCCAGGTGCTGGAAACGCTGCGCGCCCAGGGGTATGTGCGCGCGCGCATCAACGGCAGCGTGGTGGAGCTGGACCAGGCACCGGCACTGGAAAAGAAACAGAAACACACCATCGAGGCGGTGGTCGATCGGGTGGTGGTGCGCCCTGGCCAGCAACAACGCCTGGCGGAGTCGTTTGAAACCGCCCTGCACATCGGCGAGGGCGTGGTGCGCGCGGTCACCGTGGGGGACGCGGACGACAGCGCGCATGTGCCGGAGGAACATCTGTTCTCCGCGCGCTATGCCTGCCCGCAGTGCGGTTACAGCCTGTCGGAGCTGGAGCCGCGCCTGTTCTCGTTCAACAATCCCGCCGGCGCCTGCCCCACCTGCGACGGTCTCGGCGTACGCCAGTTCTTCGACCCGCAGCGCGTGGTGAGCGACGCCTCCCTGAGCCTGCCGGCCGGCGCCATCCGCGGCTGGGACCGGCGCAACGCGTTTTATTTCCGCATGCTGGAATGCCTGGCGAAACACTACAAATTCGATCTGGACGCGCCCTTCGAGGACCTGCCGGCCAATGTGCGCAAGGTCATCCTGCACGGTAGCGGCGACGAGATCATCAGCTTCAGTTACTTCAGCGAGCGCGGCGGCAATCAGCGGCGCAAGCATACGTTCGAAGGCGTGATCCCCAACATGGAACGCCGCTACCGTGAAACCGATTCCAACGGCGTGCGCGAGGAGCTGGCAAAATTCCTCGGCTCGCAGCCGTGCATGGAATGCCAGGGCAGCCGCCTGCGCATCGAGGCACGCAACGTATTCATCGCGGAAAAACCCGTACACGAGGTCACGCGCATGCCCATCGCCCTGGCCTTGGACTTTTTCGAGCAGCTTCATCTCGAGGGCAAGCGGCGCGAAATCGCCGACAAGATCGTCAAGGAAATCCAAAGCCGCTTAGGCTTCCTGGTGAACGTCGGACTCAACTATCTGTCCCTGGCACGCTCGGCGGAGACCCTGTCCGGCGGCGAGGCCCAGCGCATCCGTCTGGCCTCGCAGATCGGCGCCGGCCTGGTGGGTGTGATGTACGTGCTGGACGAGCCCTCCATCGGCCTGCACCAGCGGGACAACGAACGCCTGCTCACCACCCTGCGCCATCTGCGCGACCTGGGCAATACCGTCATCGTGGTGGAACACGACGAGGACGCGATCCGCGCCGCCGACTACGTGCTGGACATCGGTCCGGGGGCCGGCGTGCATGGCGGCCACATCATCGCCCAGGGGCTGCCGGCGGACATCGAGGCCAACGCCGAGTCCATCACCGGACGCTATCTCTCGGGCCGCGAAGGCATCGACATCCCCGCACGCCGCACGCCACCGGACCCGCTGCAACAGATCGTCATCCGCGGCGCGCGCGGCAACAACCTGAAGAATGTGGATGCGACCATCCCCGTGGGACTGCTCACCTGCGTCACCGGCGTCTCCGGTTCGGGCAAATCCACCCTGGTGAACGACACGCTGTACGCCGTGGCGGCGATTCATCTCTACGGCAGCAATCTGGAGCCGGCCACCCACGACGGCATCGACGGCCTGGAACAATTCGACAAGGTGGTGGACATCGACCAAAGCCCCATCGGGCGCACGCCGCGCTCCAACCCGGCGACCTACACCGGCCTGTTCACGCCGCTGCGCGAACTGTTCGCCGCCACACCGGAGTCGCGCGCCCGCGGCTACAACCCTGGGCGCTTCTCCTTCAACGTGCGCGGCGGACGCTGCGAGGCGTGCCAGGGGGACGGGCTGATCAAGGTGGAGATGCATTTCCTGCCGGATATCTACGTGCCGTGCGACGTGTGCAAGGGCAAACGCTACAACCGCGAGACCCTGGACATCCAGTACAAGGGGCGCAACATCCACGAGGTGCTGGCCATGACGGTGGAGGAGGCGGCGGTGTATTTCGACGCCATCCCGGTGGTCAAGCGCAAGCTCGACACCCTGCTGGACGTCGGCCTGTCCTACATCACCCTGGGACAGAGCGCCACCACCCTGTCCGGCGGCGAGGCACAGCGCATCAAGCTATCGCGCGAGCTGTCCAAGCGCGACACCGGCCGCACCCTCTACATCCTGGACGAGCCCACCACCGGCTTGCACTTCCACGACATCAAACAACTGCTCGCGGTACTGCACCGCCTGCGTGACCACGGCAATACCATCGTGGTGATCGAGCACAATCTGGATGTGATCAAGACCGCCGACTGGCTGCTGGACTTAGGCCCGGAGGGCGGCGACGGCGGTGGTAGTATTATCGCCGTGGGCACACCGGAGCAGGTCGCCGCCAGCAAAGATTCCTACACCGGGCATTTTCTCAAGGCGATGCTTGCGTCTGCCAAGAATACTCAGCGCAGAACCGGGTAGCCTGGAGTGCGGCGGCTTGCCGCCGCTGTCATAAAGGGAGCTCGCTCCCGCCGCAGCAACCAGCGCCCTGGGACGCTAGCCCCAGCACCCCTATATGGAACGCGCTTCGCGCGACAATCGAGGTGCAAGAATCGGGAGTTCCGCGGTGCTTCATGCTACGGCGGGAGCGAGCTCCCGGTAAGAAAGCGGCGTCGAGCCGCCGCACTCCAGCGAGCGACCCAGCCGCGGGGCGGAAAGTGCTAGTCGCTTTTCAAGCTACGCGGGAGCGCGAACAATCACCGCGTCAAGGGCTGAAGGTTGCCATTGCGGCTACTGGTATAGTGCGCCGCCAGCACCTCGGCAAAGGGCTTGGGTTCGCCGATCCAGAAACCCTGGCCATAGTCGATGCCCGACTCCCGGATCTTCAGCATGATCTCCTCACTCTCCACCGACTCAGCGATAGTGATCAGCCCCATGATATGGCCGATCTGGTTGATGGCGTCCACCATGGCGTGATCCACCGGGTCACGCACGATATCCTGCACGAAGTTACCTGCGATCTTCAGATAGTCCACCGGCAGACTCTTGAGGTAACCAAACGAACTCAACCCGCTGCCGAAGTCGTCTAAGGCGAATTTACAGCCCATGCCCTTAAGCGTTTCAATAAAGGTCTTGGCGCGCGCCAGGTTGGCAATCGCGGCAGTTTCGGTGATCTCGAAACAGATCCGCTGCGGATCGATATGGTAGTACTCGAACAGGCCGGTGACAAAATCAAGAAAGTTGTCGTCGCACAGCGACTGGCCCGACAGGTTAATGGAAAACATCGGCGCGATCGACTCGTCAGCATCTTGCGCGTGGCTGGAGAATTCGTGCATGCTGGCGAACACGCTGGAAATAATCCGGCGGTCGATGGTCGGCATGAGATTGTAACGCTCGGCCGCCGGAATGAATGCCGACGGCAATATCACATCACTGCCGTGGTCGTTCATCCGCACCAGGATTTCATAGAACCCCTGCACCGAAATCCCTTGGCTGTTCAACGGCACGATCGCCTGGGAATAGATACGGAACTTGTCATTCTCCAGACCGCGGTTCAGGCGGTGCACCCACTGCATCTCGCCATGCCGATGCGCCAGGGCGGCGTCGTCCACCTGGTAGATATGGATACAGTTGCGCCCGCGGTCCTTGGCAACGTAGCAGGCGGAATCCGCCGCGCTCATCACATCCGTCAGACTGCCGCTGTCCGCGGTGATCGGGACCAGGCCGATGCTGGCGCCAATATCGAAGGCGTGATCCTGCCAGACGAAGCGGAAGGATTTGACGCAATGCCGCAGGATCTCCGCCACCTGCTCGGCCTTCTCGATCGAGCAATTCTCCAGTATCACGCCAAACTCGTCGCCGCCGAGACGCGCCAGCACGTCACTCTGGCGAATCTCGTTTTGCAGTCGCTGCGACAGCTGCTTCAGCAATTCGTCGCCGGCCACGTGTCCGCAGGTGTCGTTCACGATCTTGAACTGGTCGAGATCGAAATAGCAGATGGCGTGCTGTAGCCCTTCCGAGCGCGCACTTTCCATCACTTGATGCAGGCGCGCCTCGAACTCGCGCCGGTTGATCAGGCCGGTGAGTGGGTCGTGGCTGGCCAGATACGCCATACGTCGCGCCATGTGCTGCATTTCAGTCATGTCGTGAAAGACCACCGCGGCGCCGATGATGCGTCCGTCACGGTCGCGGATGGGGGCCGCCGAATCCTGAATCGCGAAACGGTAACCGTCTTTGCGCACCAGTAGATGGTGGCTGTCGTGACGGATGATATTGCCGTCATGCAGGCACAGATGCAGCGGGTAATCACGCGGCCGTCCCGATACCTCGTCCACGGTCTTAAACACATCCTTCAGCCACAACCCTTCGGCGGCCCGGCCGTCCCATCCGGTAAACTGCTCGGCCACGGGGTTCAAGTAGACAATCCTGCCGTCCGCATCCGTGGTGATCACGCCATCGCCGATGGACTCGAGCGTAACCTGCGCGCGCACCTTCTCCAGGTGCAAGGCGTCCTGCGTCTGTTTCTTCTCCATTTCCTGCGCGCGCTCGAGCGCTTCGACCATGGCGTTGATGCCCCGCTCCAACGTGCCCAGCTCGGCGCCCGACTCCTCGACGACCCGTTGTTCCAGGCAACCGGCCTTGATCTTACGCACCAGATTGGTCATGGCGAGGATCGGCCGGGTCACACCCTTGCCCATGCGCAGCGCAATAAAGGTGGTGACCACCAGGCCGACCATGATGATCAGCAGGCTCTCCACCAGGACCTGATTACGCCGGGCGATGGTCGAATCGCTCGACAACTCCACCGATATCATACCCAGCTGTTTGGGTGAGCTGGCGCCGCTGTGTTTGGATTTGTCGATCGCCACGGCCTCGTTGAAATCGTCGACCGGCACTTCACTTTGAATTATCGGCGCCTGAAACACATACACCGGTGCGGATTCAGAAAAGAGACCTTTGCCCCGGTCCTTCCGGTTGGTGCTGACAGCCTGCGCCAGGATGGAGTCCTGCATGTCGAAAATGGTGACACTCAGCACATCGCTCTCTTTCAGAGTGGTACGCGCCAGCCGGCCGAGGAACTCGCGGTTACCGGAGAACACGCCATATTCACACGCCGGCGCCATCTGGTGCGCGATGGCCTTGCCTCTTTCCTGCAGGGCCCGGTCCAGATCGTCGAGCCGCGTCTGCACGAAGTGAAAGGACAACAGCGTCACAATCAGCAGCAGTGGAACCAGCGCGATGAACAATACCCGGGTTTGTATGCCCCATTCTTTCATAGACTACCTCTCCAGCGTCTCTTCGATCTTCGACTGCAACTCCGTTGCAGTGGCGATCGTAAGACCCAGGGATTGCGCCACCTGCTGATTCACTTCCACCGTGAAATATTTCGGGTAACGTGGTGCCGGCACGCTAACGCCACCTTTGCCGTGTAACTCTGCCAGCTGTTCACCGACCTGCCGGCCTATCTGCTGTGGTGTCGAGTATACGGCGGCCAGTGCGCCCGCAACGACATAGGCATGGGAATAACCGATAAGCGGCTTGCGCTGCCGGTAGGTCTCGAGAAGAATGTTCTGCGTGGTGTGCTGGTTGTATACCAGCGGATCCGGCAGGGCCAGCAAGACATCGCTATTGTCGAGCACCCGCGTGAAGGCACTGAATAATTCATTCTCGCGATTGACACTGACGGTATGCAAGTCCCACTTGTCGGCATCCGCCACGGCCTTCAGTTGTTTCTCGCTTTCGCGCGAGAGCGGGCCATAAACGACCCCCAGGCTGCGGCTACGCGGCAGGGTCAACCGCACGAGCCGCAGCTGGCGCAGGAAAGGCTGATCGATGTAAACGGCAGTGATGGGTCGTCGCGCGGCCAACGGCGTCTGCTCGTATTCGCGCACCAGGGCCTCGCTCGTTGCCCTTGGAATCAGGATCATGCAGATTGGGATATCCGATACCTGTTGCAGCATCGACCGCGCCGCTTCCATCCCCACGGTGACAATCAAGGCCGGACGCTCGGCCTGGCGCTTTGCCTCGGCACGCTGCAGATACTCAACCACCGGCACTATCTGCAACACGACGCCGTCGCTCACGCGTATGCCCTCGCGTATGCCGTCGACCACCTCCTGATAGGCACCCGTCTGATGACTAAGCAAGACGAGTACCGTGTAGCGCGTCGGCGGTTTGACGTCCGCGGCGTGCACTGTCGACCACGGCTCCAGCAGCAACACCAGCAGGAAGCACAGACGCGCCCACACGCGCAGTTGACGGGCAACCGCGTGCATGTTCCGTTCTATTCCTATTATTAATACGTCTTTCATTCGTTACCTAACACATCCACTGGGACATAAACACTCTTCCACCGGTCCATGGTTTATCTGAAATTCATGCCGAAAGAAATAAACATCCGTCTGGCAAACTCATTTTCCAGCATTGTTGGCGGATAATATTCGTCATACCGGCCGAGAGCACTCTGCACCACCAGGGCGACATCGCCATCCACTTTGCCCAGGCGGTAGGTGCGCGCCAGACGCAGATCCAGTCTCCGCACCGGTTCCACCGGCTTGCTGTCGAGAAATGCCATGCTGCCGACATGGTAGTAGGCGAGACTCGCCAGATAGCGGTCGGACAGGTTATGTATCCACAGCAGGCTGCCGCTTGTCTGCGGCGCGCTGTCGGAATAATTCTGATCCACGTTGTTGCTTTTTATATGCATGTGGGCATAAGCCAGAATTAGGCGGTCCTTGAAATTCGGGCGGTGGGTGATCTGGGCCTCGACACCATTGACCCTGGCGCTGTCCCCGTTCCTGAAATCCTTCACCTGCAAATCCAGGTCCGCATACGGCCGGACATAGGTACCAATCAAGCCGCTCAAATTGTCCTGGTAGACCCGTAGGTCCAGCGTCAGATTGCCCATGACGCGGGCGAAATAACCGATCTCGCGCGACACTGTCTTTTCCGGCTCCAGCCCGCCGCTGCTCAACACGAATTGATCGAACACGCTGCAGGACGGATTGACGCAAAAACGCAAATCCCCCTGCTCCTCCACCAGCACCGGATTGCGCGTGGCGCGACTGACGCTGGCGCGCAGGGTCTGACGCGGCGTCAATTGATAGTTGAGCGCGATACGTGGCGACAGATCTCCGCCGACGATCTGATCGTGCTCCCACATGGCGCCGGCGTTCAGCGTCAGCTTCTGCGTCGTACGCCATTCCATGTTGAGAAATATGCGCTGTGCGCGGTTTTCCTGGCGGGCACTCGTCCCGAGGAAACCCGGCGACACCACCTGATCCACACGCCAACCCACACCCCATACGCCACGCAGGTCGCGGCTGATGCCAAAGTTGTTTTGCAGCTCCAGATCGTAGCGCTCGCTGGTCACATCGTAGTTGATGGGAATCTGTACGCTGAACGGCGGCACGGGGATCGCAATGGGGTCGGTGCTAAACTGCTCATCCGTTTCGTGATAGTTGTGGTAGAACTGCAGCGAGATATTATTGCCCTGACTGAGATCGCGCCGCCAGCGTATCTGTTCGTAGCGGCTGATAACCTGTTGATCGCGCGGTCCGTCCTCGGCTTTGTCGAAATAACCCTTTTTGTTCTTCCCGCCACTGTAGCCAAATTGCGCCTCGACACCGTCGTGACGGCCCAAGGGATAACTCAGGGAGGTTGTCAGGAATTGGTGCTGCTGCCTGTCATGGCGTACATGGAATCCATCGTCCTGTTGCAATCCCACACTCAGGTGATAATCCAGCTTGCCGACGCGATCACCCAT
>JANNJF010000347.1:0-8486 GCA_031405715.1 Gammaproteobacteria bacterium
CCACCTTCGAGGGGCCGGTAACGAACCACGCCGGCGAGTATGTGATGCTGGCCGGGAGCCACTCGAGACAGGTGCTGCTGACGCTGCCGGAGACCACCGTCAGGCCGCTCGGCAATGTATCGATGAACTGCGCGGTCAGGCTGGCGGGTGTGGCGTTGGCGTTGCTCAAGGTGATGGTCAGCGTCGAGACCCCGCCGGCGTTGATGGTTGCCGGGCTGAAGGACTTGCCGAGGGTGGGTGGAGTGACGACCCCGGGAGTGGTGGAGGTGTTGACCGTCAGGGTCGCGACGGCCGGGGCGGCGTTGTTCCCGTGGTTGGTCTGCAGCGCGCCGGCAGGCAGCGAGTTGATGAAGGTGCCGGCGTTAGGTGCGGTCACGTTTGCCGTCACCGTACAGGAGCCGTTGGCCGGGATAGAGCCTGCCAACAAGGTCACCGTCGAACCACCCGGGTTGGCCGTGAGCGTCCCGCCGCAGGTAGTGCTGGCGTTGGGGGTAGCGGCTAAAACTGCGCCGCTGGGCAATGCGTCGATGAGCGACCCGGTCAGGCTGGCGGCCGTAGCGTTGGCATTGCTCAAGGTAATGGTAAGAGTCGAGACCCTGCCCGCATCTATGATGGCCGGGCCGAAGGACTTGCCGAGGGGGGGCGGGATGGGAGTGACCGGCGGCACGCCGCACGCGGCGGCGGTGACGGAGTTGGAATCCAGCGTCACCGCGCCATTTCGCGCCAGGACTCTACCTGACACGTTTGCGCCGGTATTGAGAGCGATGCTCGTGAGCGCGAGAATATTGCCTACGAACGAGGTGGTTGTACCCAGCGTCGCGGAGCTGCCGACCTGCCAAAAGACGTTGCAGGGTTGACCGCCATTGGTTAGCTGGACAAACGAGTTACTCGCTGTCGTGAGGGTACTCACTGTCTTGAACACCCAGACCGCATTGGGGTCTCCCCCGGCGTTGAGCGTGAGCATTCCCGTCAACTGAGCCGAGGACGAAAAACAATAAACGCCCGGCACCAGTGTCTTCCCACCGAGATCCTGGTCCGTCAAGTCGGAAGTGCACGCCAGACCTGCCAGATTGTTATACATAGTGGTGGTGTCGTTCTGAGCCTGAAGCGCCACCGCATCGGCTGCATGTGTCGTCCCTCCGGTCACGATTCCGGGAGGAAAACCGGTGACCGCTGAGCCCGGGCTGACACCCAGGTTTCCAGTGATGACGCTCGGACCGGTATTGGTTACCGTCTGACCACCCAGTACCGCGAAGCTTTGCTCCGTACCCAGTGGTGGCGCGGCCGCAGCTGGGTTGTTGATTTGGCCCGTGGTCCCATCCCCTCCGCCTCCTCCACTTCCACCGCATCCCGTCACGAGAACGGTTGTCGCCGTAAAGGCCAGTAGTAACGTCACAAACGACATCTTATAGATATTCATAGCAAGCTCCTTGAACAGCATGCATTGTTAAATATATTTCCCCTGAACGAGCTGCGGGTCATACCGCCGACTCGGATTTGGGGAAACCCTCTCTCGTACTCCCCGGGGGGGTGTGCGAACCCATTTCCGAAAATAAACGAGGGGACGCCGCTTGTCTGTTCGTTATCGAACATGTGGCATGGCGGTGACTAATTAAGAGGACCAGCTTCGCGACGTATTTACCACCCGCATGCAGAAGAACGCCCACCGGCACATGGTCCGTCGTATGAGCGCTAGCGAACAAAGCGCTGCGAATCTGTAAGCCGTTCAGCGAAGAGGAAACGGCGCTCTGCCGCGAGAAGCCCTGGCACGCGAATCTCTTCAAGCGTTCCGGGACCCTTTGTTTCTCATCTCCTCGCGTGGCGAATCTCGCCTGCGATGAAGATCGCCTAACATACAAAATCCAGAACGCTCATCTATTGTTGCAACTAAATAAGCTGCTTTATGTGATGCTTAAAAGGTGGGTGTCCCAAACTTTCCGGCACGGCGGCGGTGATGATCTGCGTCCAGGCGGCATAGAAATTCACCAACGCCGCTGCAAAGTAGACAGCGTAGGCGGTGGCCAGCAGGAAGCTCTAGGCCTGTCCGAAGGCGCCAGGAATCAGATTTTTCTTGAGACACGTTAGGCCCGCCATTTCCTTGCGGACCCCGTAGGGTTATGGGTCCAGGCACACGCCATGCCGCGGCCACGCCTGCCCTGCGCCTTTGACAATCAGCGCTCAATTGCTTACTATCAGTAAGGAATGATCTTACATCGAGGTAGACACCATGTCTGAAGCCCGGCTGAGTTCCAAGGGTCAAATCACGGTCCCGCGCGATATTCGCGAGCGCTTGAAGCTGAAGCTCGGGGATAAACTGCGGTTTCGCATTGCCGATAATGGCCAGGTAGTCGTAGAGGCCGCCAAGTATCACATTGGCGAGCTGTACGGCCTGTTGCGTCGCAAAGACGGGAAAACCGTATCCGTCGAGGCGATGGACGAGGCCATCCGCCAGCGCTTCAAGGGCCCACGATGAACGGACTCGATACCAATGTGTTGATCCGCTACCTGGTGGCCGACGACGTGGCCCAGGCCGCCAAGGCCAAACGCTATATCGAATCCGGCTCAAGCTACGTCAATTGCATCGTGCTGAGCGAAGTCGTTTGGGTACTGGAGTCGGCCTACGGCTACGATAAAGAAGCCATTATCACTGCGCTGGAACGGTTGTTGTCCGCCCACGAGGTGGAGGTAGAAGACGCCGACGTGGCGTTGGCGGCCTTGCAGGATTACCGCCGATCGACCGCCGGATTCACGGATTGCCTGATTGGCCACCGCAACGCTGCTCACGGTTGTATCGAAACCGGATCATTTGATAAGCGCGCGAAGGCTGTCACGGGCTTCAAGATTTTGTGATCCAACCTATACAACAAAGGCCGCGATCCCTCGCGACCTTTGTAGCAAAATCCCAAAATCCAGGACACCCATTTATTAATAGAACCCTAGGCACACTAAGTCAGCTTTATGCGATGCTCAATGAGATGGGTGTCCCAGACTTTCCCTCCCAGACTTTCCCCAGACTCTCGCCCCGATTTGTTCCTCAGATTTTGTCCAGCAATATCTAGCGTCCCCTATCCAACCTAGGCACCCGGCGACACTTTGCACAAAAAACGCGGTGGATGGCAACCAGACTAGCGAATAGGATGGGCGGGTTACTGATCCGACCACCAAATAGTGCGTACGACTTTTCTCCCTCTCCCTTTGGGAGAGGGCCGGGGTGAGGGGATAACTGCGGTAAACCGCCCCTCATCCTGTACTTCTCCCACAGGGCATAGGTATCTACACAAGTCTTGTAGGTCGGGTTAGCGTAGCGTAACCCGACATTTTTTTCGCGGACCGGGTGGGGCAGCGTCGGTGCTTCCGCCGCGTCGGCGGGGTTTTGTTGGGTTACGCCCTTCGGGCTAACCCAACCTACGAAAGGAGGCCTCCCCTGACTCTTCCCCACGGACGTGGGAGAGGAGGACGGGACGATCAAAGACAGGATGTGTAGATACCTATGCCCACAGGGAGAAGGAACCCGGTTGACGCTGCTGTGCACTATTTGCTGTTCTTCCGTGGCAAACGCGGCGGTGCACGTACGTTGATCGCGTTCCGACAGGGCGAGAAAGCCTTTTTCATGTATGGATACCCGAAGAACGAGCGGGCCAATATCGACAGCGATGAGCTGAAGGCGTTGCGTTTTCTGGCGAAAGAGTTGCTCGGATACAGCCCGCAGGGACTCGTCAAGGCAATCCGTGCGGGCGAGCTGATAGAGGTCACTGAACATGGCAAAGAGTAAGTCGGTACTGAAGGTTGTGCACGAGACCGCACGTGGCTTGCGTGCTGCGGGTTTGATGGAGTCCAAAACCATGCGTGAGTTCGATGTGCTGTGTCTGCCCAAGGTCACGGTGTACACGCCCCGGCAAATCAAGCGTATCCGCGAACACAACAAAGCGAGCCAGGCGGTTTTTGCGGCGTATCTCAATACCAGCGTCTCGACCGTACAGAAATGGGAGCGTGGCGAGAAGAAACCCAATGGCCCCTCACTCAAATTACTGAACCTGGTGGCGGAAAAAGGTATTGACGTTTTGAGTTGACGCCGGGGACCCGGGCCGACCCGCCATCCGGCAGACGCTGCGGCGCGGGTAACCCTCTAATTGCGCGTTGGTGTTGAGGGCGTGTCCGGCGGCGCCGGACGGTTGCCGTCAACCTGTCCCGCGGGGACAACGGCGGCGGGCGGTTGCAGGATGTCGACCAGTTTGAACGTTATCAGCGCCAGCACGAGAATAATCGCAAAAAAGATAATATTGCGGTTCGCCAGCCGCTCGCCCCTGGCTTTTTCGATGCGATCTAAAAGCCAGTCGGAGAAAAAGTACAGGCCCGCGGCCACCAGTGTGAAATATACGATTTCCATTGCGATCCTCCTGTAATGTCAGCGGTATTATTGTGGCGTGCCCGCCCTAAGAGCCATAAGCAGTGTGGCGTGCCCGCCCTAAGAGCCATTATTAAGCTAATCTTAGCCATGACGGCGTTCGCCCCTGCTAGGGCGCGGCGCGGATGCTATCAGAAAACGCCGAGAGTATAGTGGCCAATTTAACACAGTTTGCGGACCAACCCTGGTAGCCAGCGTCCGCACGGGAGTCAGGACATCTTGAAAGCTCCGGAGACCGGTTTGATTTTCCTCGCGCGTCTGTTGTTCGTGCTTGCCTGGTTGTCGCTGCCCGTGCACGCCGACGGCATCGCCGAACAGTACCCCCAGGTGCAAGGCTATTTCCCCCAGGCGGATTATTTCGGTGAGCTCACCGGCACACCGCCGGCGGCGGAGGTGCGCAGGCACGGCAAACTCCTGGGTTATGTCTACCTGACGGGCGACGTGCTGCAGATCCCCGCGTATTCCGGCCGACCCATCAATAACCTGGTGGGCTTCGACACCAGCGGGCGCATCACCGGTGTTGCCATCGTCTTTCACGAGGAGCCGATACTGCTGGCGGGTGTGTCAGAAGAGCGGCTCAACCGTTATGTCCAGCAATACCCCGGCAAGAATCTGTTCGATGAGGTCGCCGTCGGCGGCGAAGGGCTCGATGGCCGCGTCAGCATCGATACCATCAGCGGCGCGACCATTACCGTCATGGTGGAGAACGCCACCCTTATGCGTTCGGCGCGCCTGGTGGCCGAGGCGCGCGGTATCCACATCGTCGATATGCAAGCCGCACACAAGCCGCTCCTGGCGGCGGGCGGCGTGACCGCGCGTAACCCTGCGGGCAATGTCGCACCCCGCGCCGCCGCCCAGCGCGGCGAGTTCGCGCCCAACCTGCCGGATCCGGCCAGCACAAAACGCTTAGCACCCCCGCCGGACGAGCCGCTGTGGACCAAGGTCTGGCGCAAACGTCTGTTCCAGATCGGCGTGCTCGGGGCCGGTCTGTTTTTTCTCAGCCTGGTCCTGGTGTTCCAGGATTGGCTGGCGCGTCATCCCAGCCTGCTGATTTATGTGCGCGACGGCTTTCTGCTCTATACCATCTTCTTCATCGGCTGGTATGGCATGGCGCAGCTGTCGGTGGTGAATGTGCTCACCTTCAGTCACGCGATCATTTCCGGATTCAGCTGGGAGTCGTTTCTCATCGACCCGATGATCTTCATGTTGTGGGCGTTTGTCGCCATGACGCTGCTGTTGTGGGGGCGTGGCGTGTATTGCGGCTGGTTGTGTCCCTATGGCGCGCTGCAGGAGTTGATCAACCAGGTCAGCATCAAGTGGCTGAAGATCCGCCAATGGGAGTTCCCCGACGTGGTGCACGAGCGCCTGTGGGCGCTGAAGTACATCATACTGATGGCGCTGTTCGGCCTGTCGTTGCAGTCCCTGAGTGCCGCCGAGCGCTATGCCGAGGTCGAACCGTTCAAGACCGCCATCGTCATGCGTTTCCAGCGTGAGTGGTCCTATGTGTTCTATGCCGTCGGGCTGCTAGTGATTTCCGCGGTGAATCGCAAATTCTTCTGCAAATATCTGTGCCCCCTGGGGGCGGCGCTCACCATCCCGGCGCGCTTCCGCATCTTCAACTGGCTGCGCCGGCGCAAGGAGTGCGGCAGTCCGTGTCAGGTGTGCGCCAAGGAGTGCGAGGTGCGCGCCATCAACAGCATCGGCGAGATCAACGCCAACGAATGCCATTACTGCCTGGATTGCCAGGTGACGTACTACAACGAATACAAATGCCCACCCGTGGTGGATAAGCGCAAACGCCGGGAGAAGGGCGTGCGCGCCCGCGAGGTGCTGCAGGGTATGGAGTCCGTTATCGGGGCCTCCGGGCTGGAGAAAATCGAGGTGCGTAAGTCATTCGCCTGTGACGACTGCACCCAGGGCTGCAAAGGGGATGGAGGCTGATGACCTGGCACGATTGCTCATGAACGAAGCCAGCCCGGCTGTAGTATGGCTTATGTGAAGACATGGACGTGCCAGGTCATCAGCGAAAATCATAGTGATTCTTTGCTTATGGCGGTGGCATGAACCCACTTGAATATGCCTGATCGGTCGTTGTGACACATACCGCAACAGAAACCGTCATGCCGCCGCAATAATACCAGAGTTCTTCAGTGGGGTACTGCTGGGCTGTATATTCGTATCCATCAATATAGTTCTCTGGCGATATAGCTCTTCACTCAGGCGTCATTTGACACAGATCAAGGATGTCCCCTCCTATCCGACCTACCGTATGGCCTGCAAAAAGTTCATCAAACTCAAAACAAACAGGAGTGCCACATGAAGCACAAACAACGCAAGCTGGCGGTGGGCTTGGCCGTCTTGGCCGTCGGCGCCTTGGCCTGGGGAACGGTCTGGGCGGCGGAGAAATCCTCCGGTCATCCCGGCACACCGCAACCGGAACTGGAGTACAAGGGTGCGCCGGTGCCCATCAAGCCGGAAGAAACCACGAGCGCGCGGACGCCCAAGGCGCCCGTCCTGTCGGAAGTGGAATTCACCCGCGCCAAGCAGATCTATTTTGAGCGCTGCGCCGGCTGTCATGGCGTATTGCGCAAGGGTGCCACGGGCAAGGCCTTGACCCCGGACATCACCCTGGGCAAGGGCACCGACTACCTCAAGGTATTCATCAACTACGGTTCGCCCGCCGGCATGCCCAACTGGGGCACCTCCAAGCAGTTGTCGGAGAAAGACGTGGAGCTGATGGCGAAATTCCTGCAGCACGAGCCGCCGGTGCCGCCGGAATGGGGCATGAAGGAAATGGAGGCCAGCTGGAAGTTGCTGGTGCCACCGAACAAACGTCCGAAGAAGCAAATGAACAAGCTCGATCTCAACAACCTGTTCTCGGTCACCCTGCGTGACAGCGGCGAGATTGCCTTGATCGACGGCGGTAGCAAGAAAATCATCAGTGTGCTCAAGACCGGTTATGCGGTGCACATTTCGCGCATGTCCGCCTCCGGTCGCTACCTCTATGTGATCGGCCGTGACGCCCGCCTCAACCTCATCGACCTGTGGATGGAGAAACCGGAAACCGTGGCCGAGCTCAAGATCGGCCTGGAGGCGCGTTCGGTCGAGACGTCCAAGTATAAAGGTTACGAGGACAAGTACGCCGTCGCCGGCGCCTACTGGCCACCGCAGTTCGTGATCATGGACGGCGACACCCTGAAGCCGCGCAAGATCGTTTCCACCCGCGGCATGACGGTGGATACCCAGGAGTACCATCCGGAGCCGCGTGTCGCCTCCATCGTGGCCTCGCACTTCCATCCGGAGTTCGTGGTCAACGTGAAGGAAACCGGCCAGACCCTGATGGTGAACTACCAGGATATCGACAACCTCAAGATCACCACCATCGGCTCGGCGCGCTACCTGCACGACGGCGGGTTCGACAGCACCGGTCGCTACTTCCTGGTGGCGGCCAACAAGTCGAACAAGATCGCCGTGATCGACACGAAGGAAGATAAACTGGCGGCACTGGTCGACGTCGGCGCCATCCCGCATCCGGGTCGCGGCGCCAACTTCGTCGATCCCAAGTTCGGGCCGGTGTGGGCCACGGGCCATCTGGGCGACGAGAGCATCTCCCTCATCGGCACCGATCCGGAGAAGCACCACGACAATACCTGGAAGGTGGTGCGGACCCTGAAAGGTCAGGGTGGCGGGTCGCTGTTCATCAAGACCCATCCCAAGTCCAAGAATCTGTGGGTCGATACCACCCTCAATCCGGATGCCAAGATCTACCAGTCCATCGCCGTGTATGACATCAATAACCTGGACAAGGGTTTCGAGGTGATCAACATTGCGGACATGGCCGGCCTCGGCAAGGGCGTAAAGCGCGTCGTGCAGCCGGAGTACAACGAGGCCGGGGATGAAGTCTGGTTTTCCGTGTGGAGCGGCAAGGACGAGGAATCCGCCATCGTGGTGCTGGATGACAAGACACGTAAACTCAAGGCCGTGATCAAAGACAAACGCTTGGTCACGCCCACCGGCAAGTTCAACGTACACAACACGCAGCACGATATATACTGAGTGTGCCTTGCAGCGGCTGGGGGCG
>JANNJF010000348.1:0-6334 GCA_031405715.1 Gammaproteobacteria bacterium
CCAATTATCGTGGGGAAAAAGTGGAAACCGTGCGCGAACTGTTGAACATCGCCGACCGCCGTATGTATCTGGCGAAAAAACTCGGGCGCAACCGCATCTGTGTGAACGACGAAGGGAAAACCAACTTTCATCTCTGAGGCAAGGCGGCGTGGGTGTGTTGACCATGCCCCACACACACCGCTAGGGAACCTCTGAACAAGTAGCAGAATCTACCACGCTACGTTCCCTCTCCCTTTGGGAGAGGGACAGGGTGAGGGAAAATCTATGATTATCCCCCTCACCCTAACCCTCTCCCCCGAAGGGCGCGGGGGAGAGGGAACTTGTTCAGAGGTTCCCTAGGGCTCAGCGCTTGATGTGGTCGTCGATGTCTTTGCGCGCCGGGGCGGTCGCGTCGTGGATCACTTCTTTGGTATCCTGCACCAGCTCGCCGGCACGCTCCTTGACGCGCGCGGAAAGATCCGGCTTGGTGGCAAACGGATTGCTCAGCAAGGGTGCATCCTTGCCGAAGTTGATGCCTAAGGGAAACGCGATCGCAGCACCGATGACTAAACCGATAATAAAATGCTTCATGTGCGGCTCCAAGAAATAGTCCCCCGGAATAATAACCTTTTACCTTCGTGTTGACCACATTGCCCACCACTCCGGAAAAAGCCGCCTATGACTCCTGTGCACGACAGGCGCGCCACCATTACGAAAACTTTCCCGTGGCATCGATCCTGTTGCCACGCGCACTGCGCCGTCCAGTCGCCGCAATCTATGCCTACGCACGCAGCGCCGACGATATCGCCGATGAAGGCGACCTCGATAGCGCCACACGCCTGGCGTTGCTCGATGCATACCGCGTCAACCTCGAATCCATCGAGCAAGGCGGCACGCCGACCACGCCGCTGTTCGTGGCCTTGGCCGATACCATCCGCACCCACGCCCTGCCACTGCAGCCGTTTTACGACCTGCTGGCGGCATTCCGTCAGGATGTGACCCAGACACGCTACGCCGACTTTGATGAACTGACGCACTACTGCCGACACTCCGCCAACCCGGTGGGGCGCCTGCTGCTGCGGCTGTTTCGGTGCGACAGCGAGGCGAACGTGGCGCTGTCGGACGCCGTCTGCACCGGACTGCAACTGACCAATTTCCTGCAGGACGTGTGCGCAGACTACGCGCGCGGACGGATCTATCTGCCGCAGGACGCCCTGCGCGCGCACAGCGTCACGCCCGACGACATCCGTGCGCGACGTTTTGGCCCGGGCTGGCAACGGCTGATGAACAGCGAAATCGAGCGTGCCCGATCCCAGCTGCGGTACGGCGCGCCCCTCGGCAGCCACCTGACGGGACGCTTCGGCCTGGAAATACGCTTGACCATCGCCGGCGGTTTGACCATCCTGGACAAACTGCAGACCATCAACGGCCAGCGCTTTATCACCGGCACCCGGCTCACACCCATGGACTGGCTTCGTGTACTCTGGCGATCCCATGACATACGCTGAGCCTGCCGCCACCAGACCCGCCATCGGAAATCCGTCCATGACCCCCGACGAATATTGCCAACAACAGGCCGGCGCCAGTGGTTCAAGCTTTTACTACAGCTTTCTGTTCCTGCCACCGACGCAGCGCCGGGCCATCACCGCGCTGTATGCGTTTTGTCGCGAGGTCGACGATGTGGTGGACGAATGCAGCGATGCCCAGATAGCACAGATCAAACTTGCCTGGTGGCGTGAAGAAATCGCCAACACCTTTCTGGATAAACCCAGTCATCCCGTCACGCAGGCGCTGCGGCCGGCGATCCATGCGTATCCACTGCCCCAGGCGCTGTTTCTCGAACTCATCGACGGCATGGAGATGGATCTGCAGCCGGCGCGTTATGCCAGCTTTGCCGATCTCGGCCTCTATTGCCACCGTGTCGCCTCGGTGGTCGGCATGCTGTCCGCCGGCATCTTCGGTTATCGCAATGCGCATACCCTGGACTTCGCGCGCCACCTCGGCATGGCCTTTCAATTGACCAACATCATCCGCGACGTGGGCGAAGACGCGCGCCGTGACCGCATCTACCTGCCGGCAGAGGATCTGCAACGCTTTCAGGTGAGTGCCGCGGATATCCTCAGCGGCCGGGAAAGCGACGCGCTGTATGCACTCATGGCGTTCCAGACGGAACGTGCCGAGTCCTATTACCGCCAGGCGCAGGACAGTCTGCCCGCGGAAGACCGCCAGGCACAGTTGCCGAGCCTGATCATGGCGGATATCTATCACGCGAACCTTGCAGAGATACGCGCCGACGGTTTCCACGTACTGCACCACAAAACCGTTCTGCCACCCCTGCGTAAGCTATGGATCGCATGGAAAACCCGGCGGCGCGAACGCCGCCTCGCCCGGCGGGGTGCAGCCGGGGGATGAACATTGTCGTCGTCGGTGGTGGCTGGGCGGGACTGGCGGCGGCGGTGGAACTGGCGCGCCGCGGGGTGCCGGTCACGTTGCTGGAGGCCTCGCGCCAGCTCGGCGGCCGGGCACGCGCCGTGCGCTTCGGCGAACACCGGGTGGACAACGGCCAGCACCTGCTCCTCGGCGCCTACAGCGCCGTGCTCGACATGCTGAAGGTGCTGGCGGTGCGCGAAGCCAGCGTATTGCGCCGTAGCCCTCTGCATCTCCATCTTCTGGATGGTGCCTCGTCCGTCAGCCTGCGTACGCCGTGCCTGCCGGCGCCGCTGCATCTGGCTTGGGGTTTGTTGCGGGCGCGCGGGCTATCCCTGGGCCAGGGCATCGCGGGCCTGCGCATGGCCTACAACATGCGCCGCAGCCGCTTCCACCTCGAACCGGACATGACGGTGCAGGCCTACCTGCAGGCCATGCGCCAGGACCCGCAGCTGGTACGCGCCCTGTGGCAGCCGCTGTGCCTGGCGGCCCTGAATACGCCGGTGGATCAGGCCTCGATGAATGTTTTCCTGCGCGTCCTGCGGGACTCGTTCTTTTCTACCCGCCGGTCGTCGGACCTGCTGATACCCATCGCCGACCTCGGCACCTGTATGCCGGAACCGGCGCGGGACTACATCGAACGCAATGGCGGCAGCGTGCGCCTGGGCAGCCGCGTCATCGGCATACACCTGCACGCCGGCCGCATACGCGGGGTGCAACTGGAACAGACCACGCTGCTGACGGAACAGGTGATTCTCGCCACGCCACCGGAGACCACCCTCGCCCTGTTGCTACCGCACGCCGCGCTGCAGACACCGGTACAGCAGCTGTCTAATTTACACAGCCTGCCCATCTGTACGCTGTATCTCCGTTATCCCCCGGGCACCACACTGCCACAGGATTTTGTCGGCCTGCTGGGTGGCACGGCACAATGGGTGTTCGATCGCGGACGCCTGACCGGCGAAAACGGCCTGATGGCGGTGGTGATCAGCGGCCCCGGCGCGCATATGCGGGAGGCGGGCGCGTCGCTCACCCGCCGTATCGTGCAGGAACTCAGCGCGCACTTTCCCCATTGGCCCTCGCCCCTCGACAGCAAACTCATCCGTGAACGACGCGCCGGCTTTGCCGCCACGGTGGACGTGGAGCGCCACCGCCCGAGCCACGCCACGGCAGTCGACGGTCTGTGGCTC
Organism: Gammaproteobacteria bacterium; assembly: GCA_031405715.1. Classification (GTDB taxonomy): domain Bacteria; phylum Pseudomonadota; class Gammaproteobacteria; order Acidiferrobacterales; family UBA6901; genus JANNJF01. Next base: position 3,597 of record JANNJF010000348.1, read on the forward strand.
GCGGGGGATTACACCGCCACCGGTTACCCGGCAACCCTCGAAGGCGCAGTGCTAAGTGGGGTAGAATGCGCGCGTCGAATCCTGCAAGGCGGAAACTGAATCATGCAATCCTATCAAGCCCCCCGTGATCTGCTCGCGGATCGCGTCATCCTGGTCACCGGCGCCGGTGATGGACTCGGGCGCGCCGCCGCCCTCGCCTACGCCCAGCACGGCGCCAGCGTCATCCTTCTGGGACGCACGCAGAAAAAACTGGAGAAAGTGTACGACGAAATCCAGCAACAGGGCGGACCGCTACCGGCTATCATGCCCCTGGACCTGGGCAAGGCCGGCATGGATGCCTACCCGCAAATAGCGGAAGGCATCACCAAGGAATTCGGACGGCTCGACGGGCTGCTGCACAACGCCGCCTTCCTCGGTCAGCTCGCGCCCTTTTCCTTAAGCAGCCTGGAGCTGTGGCCGCAGGTCATGCAGATCAATCTCAATGCTGCCGTGCTGCTGACACGCGCCTGTCTGCCCTTGCTGGAAAAATCCGCGGACGCGTCCATCGTCTTTACCTCCGACAGCGTCGGGCGCAAGGGTCGCGCCTATTGGGGCGCCTACGGCGTGTCTAAGTTTGCCTTGGAGGGATTCATGCAGATCCTGGCGGCGGAGCTTACGGGCACCACGAATATCCGCGTCAACAGCCTCGACCCGGGCGCCGTCATGACCTTCCTGCGCACCCGCGCCTATCCCGGTGAGGATGCCCAACGGCTGCCGACGCCGGAACAGGTAATGGCAGTGTATTTATATCTGATGGGACGCGACAGCACCGGCATTACCGGCCAGGCGCTGAACGCGCAGGCCAACACATCGTCCGCCGCTCAATAGGTAAGTCTGTGCTTGCCGTTTAGCGAAAATAGAGGCCGACCTGTAATCCATACACGTCCTGATGGCTTTCCGGCTGCCAGACAATGTATCCGGTCGGCACACCATTCGCCGTGTCGGTCTCTGGGTCGGATTGGCTGAAGCGGTAACTGTCATAGTAAAGCGTGGCACCCCAGCGTTTGTGTGTCGTGCTGCCGAACTCCCACTGATACTTGGCGAAGAATGAGACGCGCCCCTTGGGATTCAGTGTCACGTTGTCGGTTGCAACCTGATATCCATATTCATAGACATAAAACGGATACTTCAACCCCGCCTGCAGGTAATGTCTGGCCTGACCCATCTCATGAAAGTAGCCTAAGCCGAACTTGGCATAGAAGGCATAATAGTCTTCATCCCCACCGTACACCTGCCCTAAACCCTGGACATAAGTATCGTCTATGCTGCGCAACCAGAAATTCAGCCCACCGCCGGCGAGCAGGTCGAGGCCATGCAAGCGACTCGCGAAACGATAGCCCCCCCAGGGCATCGACCTGCATACCAAAATAAGTGGTCGTCGACTGTACCGGGATACGGGTCAGCTGGGTCTCGCCGTCATAATCCACTACGCCCAGGGTGAGTTTTCCACCGAGACTGTATAGCGCCCCTGAATTCAGGCGACGAAGATTGTCGTAATTGACCGCCACGTTGTAGCGCTGGCCGGATTCTTCGAGCAACTCGCGCTTGTCGGTGTCGAACTCACGCCAGCGAAACTGCTCCACCCCACCGAATATGGAAAGCGCGGGGCCCTGGTCGGCATAGGCCTGGGGCAAAAATCCAAGCAGCGACCACAACGCAATACAGCGCCAATGTTTATGATGTGACATATTTTCTTTCCTGTGTGAATGTCCGGTTAAACCAGTTCCCGCCTGCTAAAAATCCGCAAAACTGGACTGCTGCGGCATTAGTGTGGCGTGCCCGCCCTAAGAGCCATAAGCAGTTTCGCATGGATTGACTACTCACCGAAAGGGAGTGCGGGAGCTCGCTCCCGCTTTAATAGAGGCGGCTTGCCGCCGCATTCCTTAATCAACACCGCGTCGATTTGGGGCGCGGGAGCGAGCTCCCGCAATTAAAGCGGCGGCAAGCCGCCGCACTCCGTTGGCGCCGCAGGCTTAAACGTAGGGCCATACAGGCTTTCCGCCCATCATGGAGTTCGGCCTCCATGCTAGTGGACGCCATCATGAAACTTGTGATTAGATTGCCGCTTATGTCGACCGATCTACTCATCGATTCGTTCCAACGACGTATCGAATACGTCCGCCTCTCGGTCACCGACCGGTGCGATCTGCGCTGTAGCTACTGCATCCCAAAAGACTTCAAAGACTTCCACGAACCGGAACACTGGTTGACCTTCGACGAAATCGAACGCGTGATCCGCGCCTTTACAGAACTCGGCGTGCGCCGCGTGCGCCTGACCGGTGGCGAACCCCTATCGCGCGGCAAGCTGCCGCTGTTGGCGGCACGCCTGGGTCAATTACCGCACCTCGAGGATCTGTCCTTAAGCACCAATGCGACCAAACTGAAAAAACTCGCCCTGCCGCTAAAACAGGCGGGCGTTACCCGCATCAATGTCAGCCTCGACTCTCTCAAACCGGAGCGCTACGCCGAGATCACCGGCGGCGGCAAACTCAGCAACGTGCTCGACGGTCTCATGGCCGCGAAGGCCGCCGGCTTCGGGCCGATCAAGATCAACACGAACAGCCCCGCGCCCAGCGTGATCGCCAGCAGATCGGACTGCTTGATGTGAAACTTCGCGTAGCCCATCTGCACCAGCAGGAAGACGCCGATGCCGCCGACAATGATCGCCGTCAGCATGACCTTGAGCACGGTGAAGTCCC
>JANNJF010000349.1:0-2233 GCA_031405715.1 Gammaproteobacteria bacterium
CGTTGTACGGGTATGAAAAGACGGGCATAAAAAAACGGGGCCGAAATTCTTGGGCGCCCCGCTATTGGATATTATGGAAGATACGCATCGCGACCGGTCGGTCGCGATGCGTTTAGAATAGTGACTACAGCAGTCGGTGGATTCAGTCATATTGTATGTCGCTATATACCCACTAGCGTGGAAGATTGCAAGGGGAATTCTGTATCCTCGTGTATTAAAAATTAAGATAGGAAACCTTGCATCGCCTGTCAAACTTTGGGGGACGGATGGGTCGGCGGGGAACGGCTGGACGGGCCTTGCGTTACGGGTGACGCTGAAGGATCGTGACGTCCGGCAGGACGGCGCGTTCAGCGTCGGACGGTGGCCGGGGCGCCGGCCCGCCCTGACCCGGGCCTGGGTTTTCATCATCAACGATAGGGGATAGTCACATGCGGGTACTGCATACCATGCTACGCGTCGGCGACCTGGCGCGGTCGATCCGGTTTTACACCGAGGTGCTGGGCATGACGCTACTGCGCCAGCAGGACTACCCGGACGGCAAGTTCACCCTGGCCTTTGTCGGTTACGGACCGGAGGCGGAGCAGGCGGTGATCGAGCTGACCTATAACTACGGCGTCGATCGCTACGACCTCGGCAGCGGTTTCGGCCATATCGCCCTGGCGGTGGACGACGCCTACGCCGCCTGCGACGCCATCCGCCAGCGCGGCGGCAAGGTGGCGCGCGAGGCCGGCCCCATGAAGCATGGGCGCACTGTCATCGCCTTTGTCGAGGACCCGGACGGCTACAAGATCGAGCTCATCCAGACGGGCGGCCGCCAGACGCGCTGAGGCATTCGTGGGGTGCGCCTTGGAAGCCGAGCTGGCCCATCAACTGGGTGAGTTTAACGGACGGTTGGCCGGTCTGAAAGATTGGGTTGTCTGATTAGTGCTGTCCGGGCCGGCGTGCAGCGGTTTGGCGGCCGTGGTTATGGCAGTACCGCCGCCGCAATAAGTGGCTGACGGCCTGGTTGTGTCACCGCGGCACGCACGAGCCGGCCGGCGCGGTAGACGCGCAGCTCGCCGGGCGCGAACGCCTGCCATGGCTCATCCTGCGTCAGGGGCACGCTCGCGATCAGCGTCACAGGCCGGTCTTCGCGCAGGCCCTCGTGGTAATGCAGCCGGTCGTGGCCGTAGGCGATGAGGTACGTGCCATCCGACAGCAGGAAGTTGAACTGCCCGAAGGAGGCGATGAGCCCGCTCAGCGGCGCCAACTCCCCGAGCCAGCGGTCGGCCTCGGTGGGTTGCCGGGACCAGTTCGCGATCCGGTCGAGCAGATAGCAGAAGGCGTATTCGGAATCCGTGGCGCCCTCCGGCCGGCGTTCCCCGGTGAGCTGCGTGCCGGTGTCGCGCATGATGTCCGGCACCAGCCCGTTGTGCGCGAACACCCAGGGTTTGCCGCAGCACTCGCGCTGAAACGGATGGGTGTTACTGAAGTGGTTGATGGGCGGGTGCTTGGCCTTGCGCACATGGGCAATGACGAGGTCGGAGACGATCGTCGGCGCGAGCTGTGTGTAGGTCGCACAGTGTGCCGCCGGCGTCGGTGCCTTTTGCAAACGGAATGCGCCGTGCTCGCGCCAGGCGATACCCCAGCCGTCGCGGTTATCGGCGGCATGCCCACCGCGCGCCTGAAAAAGCCTGAGCGGGTCGTCCAGGTGGCCGGCTGTATGGCCGCTGAAGCCGAATAGCTCACACATGTCGTTTTACCCCGTTAAACATAACGCCTTAAACAATGCCGCCTATCCGTCGCAGTAGTAGGGTGGGCATTGCCCACCAATCGTGGCCGGGGTTGTCGCCCATGGTGGGCGATGCCCACCCTAGAAACCGATGCCGAATGGTTCACGCATAGTGCATCGCCCGGTCAGAACGCGTGCCATAACCAATATTTTTCGTACAGCACCTTGCCGAAATGCCGCAGGCGGCTCGGCGGCCGCAGGCGCATGTGCGGCGCCGGCTCGGCAAAAAAGTCGCCGCTGCCGAATCCGGCACGGCCGTCACCGATCTCGACGAAGCAAGCGCCCTGGCCGGAGAACTGTTGCGCCGCTCCGCGACCGGTGATCTGCGCCGCGATGTTGTGTGCCACGACCTCGGCGCCGTGGTGCGCGAACACGCCGGCCTTGGGCAGGGGCTTGCCGATCTTGAGCGTTCAGCTGAGCGAGAAGCTTCTGCACGGCGCCCGTCTCTTGTTCGTGCTGCCG
>JANNJF010000350.1:0-1646 GCA_031405715.1 Gammaproteobacteria bacterium
CGTTTTTTGCGATCCGTTGCGTGTGATACGTCTCCAGAATTTCAGCATGACTAAGCTGCAGCACCTTGGCCAACTCGTCTTTTTGCAGGGCATGCGGAATGCGCTCGCGCACGTTCATCCGCAATGCCTCGGCTTCGCTCCAGCCATACATCCTCTGCGCACTCGGATTCCAGGTGAGGGTGCGTCCTTCCAGGTCCTGCACGGTGATGGCGTCGTGTGCATCGCGCACCACCACCGCCAGACGCAGCAGCTGGTTGCTTTTCTCCAGCGTCATTTCCATGCGCTTTATCTCGCTGATGTCCACAAAGGTGACCACTGCGCCCTCGATCACGTTTTCCAGAGTGCGATAGGGCCGGATGCGCATGGTGTACCACGCACCCGCCGAGGTCTGCACTTGCACGTCTTTGGGCGTTAAGGTGTCCAGCACGGCCTGTATGTCTGTCGTCAGTTCGTTATAGTTGACCAGGTTGGACACGATGTGGCCCAAGGGCCGCCCGATGTCGCTTTGGATCAGGTTAATGATCTGAGCCACCGGCGGGGTAAAACGCAGGAGGCGCAGTTGATGATCCACAAACACGGTGGCGATACCGGTGCCCGCCAGCAGGTTGTTCATGTCGTTATTGACGCGCGACAAATCCACCACCTTGGTGTTGAGCTCGCTGTTTACCGTGGCCAGCTCCTCGTTGACCGATTGCATTTCCTCCTTGGCGGTCTCCAGTTCCTCGTTGGTGGATTGCAAGTCCTCGTTGACCGACTGCATCTCCTCGTTGGAGGATTTAAGTTCTTCGTTGGAGGTCTCCAATTCCTCATGGGCGCTGATCAGGTATTCGTCTTTGGCCCGCAGTTCTTCCTGGAGCGCGGCGATGCGGTCATCGGTATCCGACGCGGGGCTGTTGGCGTCGCCGCGGGCAAGCGACAGGGCCGTCTGTTGCGTCGGTTCAGTGTCGACGGCCATCGCCTCTTCCAGTACCACCAAGTACAGAGGCGACTCCAACGCCGCGGCCGAGTCGGTCTTTACTGGACGGATGCTCAGGTTGACCCGGGTGTAGTCACCGTTGGTTTTGACGCGTAGGCCCGGGGCGCGCACGACCTCCCGGCTGACGGTGGCTGTGTGCAGGGCCACAGTCAGTTCTTGCCGCAACCCTTCGCGGGCCATCTTCAGGACGTTGCTGATGCCCGTCTCGCCGGGGGTCGGCTCCAGGTACAACCCGGCACGCCCGTGCAGGTAGAGGATGTCGCCCTGCCCGTTGACCAGGGCGCCCGCCGGGGCGATCTGCTGTAAGAGCGCCTGTTCCGTCAGCTCGCGCAGCGGCAGTTTTGCCGGGAACGCCGCCTTGCCAGGGGCGCGCGGCAGCGCCGCCGCGATCGCTGTTATGGGCGGCAAAAACCGGTCAAGGGCCGTGCGCTGCATGCCCTGAAAATTATCTTTGCGCTGATACAGTTTGGCTTTGCGATCCAGCACGCCAAACAGATCGCCAAAGTCACCGATACCTTCAGAAGTACCCAGGAACAGTATGCCGCCCGGGTTCAGCGCATAGTGGAACAGGGGAATAAGTTTCTTCTGCAACGCCGCGTCCAGATAGATCAGGAGGTTGCGGCAACAGACGAGGTCGAGCTTGGAGAAGGGCGGATCTTTGATGACGTCC
>JANNJF010000351.1:0-4079 GCA_031405715.1 Gammaproteobacteria bacterium
AGTCCGTGCGGCATTTTTATGATTTATTTTACAAAACTTCTCATGCGGGGAAAACTGCCATCATTCAGGGCTGGGGCAATGTAGCTTCTGCTGCGGCGTGTTATCTGGCGAAAGAAGGGGTTAAAGTGATCGGTATCATTGACCGCGAACCATGATGTGGGTCAATGTCGTCCCTGCTCGGATCACTACGAGGAGCGGCAGCGGCGAAGGGATCCCCGGTACAACCGAGTAAGCTCCAAGTAATAACACAGGAGAAGCGAAATGGACCAGAAGATCATCGATCTGTATGACGAGTACACGCACACACGACTCGACCGCCGAGTCTTTCTGACCCGCTTAGCGAAGCTAACGGGAAGCGTTGGGATTGCAGCGGCCTTGATTCCACAGCTCGCGGCCAATCAAGCACGTGCTGCCCTCGTGGCCGCCGCGGATCCACGACTTGAGGCCGAACGCATCAGCTACCCCGGTGCCGCAGGCGATGTCAAAGCCTATATGGCCCGGCCGAAAGGAACCGCCAGACTTCCGTCGGTAATCGTGATCCACGAGAACCGCGGTCTTAATCTGCATATCGAAGATGTCACCCGCCGCATGGCATTGGAAGGGTTCCTCGTGCTCGCACCTGATCTGCTTTCGCCATTGGGCGGTACCCCTGAGAACGAGGACAGCGCGCGCGAGCTGATAGCCAAGCTCGATGGAGAACAGACCGTAGCGAACTTGCGCAAGGCCGTGGATTTTCTTGCCAAACATGTCCGTGGTAGCGGCAAGGTCGGTGCGGTGGGTTTTTGCTGGGGCGGCGGCATGGTGGGCGATCTGGCAGTGCATGCGCCATCCCTCGCCGCAGGAGTGGTCTACTATGGCCGGCAGCCCAAGGGGACGGACATGAAGAAAATCCAGGCGCCGCTGTTGCTGCATTACGCAGGTCTCGACAAGCGCATCAATGAAGGGATTGCCGAATTCGAGGGCGCGCTCAAGCAGTCCAACAAGACCTACGAACTGCACGTTTACGCTGAGGTCAATCATGCCTTCAATAACGACACATCGGCAGCCCGCTACAATAAGCAGGCGGCTGAATTGGCGTGGTCGCGTACCATTTCTTTTCTAAAAAGGAATTTGGCGGCGTGATTGCCAATCACGGGAGGCCTACTGAAAGCCACTGGCAAGCCGAACGCGGGCGCAGAACCGCCGTGTTACAGCGGCAACAGTTGCAGCGCGGTGAGCAGCCAGCGCACGACCGCTGCCACCAGCAATGCCACGCCTACCGATACCGCCAGCGAGTATAGCGCGTCGCGCCGGCCGATGGTCTTGAGCATGACCGCGAAGGTCGAGACGCACGGAATGTAGAAGGTGAGAAACACCAGGAACGTGACGATCTGCACCGAGCTGAGCATCGTGTTGACCTCGAAGCTTCCAAGGGCCTGATAGATCATCAGCAGCGACAGTTCCTTGCGCAGCACCCCGAACAGGATCGGCACGCCCAGTACCACCGGCAGCCCCAGCCACCAGCTGGTGATCGGCAATAGCAGGGTGTTGACCACCTCGTCGGCACCGACATGCTGGAGCAGCGCCAGTACCACGCTGCCGGCCACGAGCAGCGGTGTCACGATCGTCAGTACATCGCGGGTACGTGCCCAGGTCTGCGTCACCAGTGCGTGCCCGGTCGGCAGCGAGTAGGCCGGTATCTCCAGTACTTGCCCGGGCCCGCGTTCCGGCAGGCGGCGCGCCAGCCACTGGCCACCGAGTGTGATCACCACAATGGTGAGCATGAAAATCCCGAACACCCCGAAGCCGCCCAGGTACTTGCCGGCGATCGCCAGGATGATCGCCGAGCGTGCCGAGCAGGGTACGAAGGTGATGAGTATCGATGCGATCACGCGTTCGCGGGCACTGGTATTGCGGCTGACTGCCGAAATCGCCGGCACGTTACAGCCCAAGCCCAGCAGAAAGGGCAGCGCCACGGCACCATGCAGCCCGATGTGATGAAAGACGCGGTCGACCACGAAGGCGATGCGCTGCATGATGCCTGACTCTTCGAGCGCCACCAGCAGCAGCACCAGCGGGATCATGTAGGGCACGACGATGCCCACCAGGCCGATTAGCCCGTCAACCACCGCGCGCACAACCACGCCGAGCGTGTCGGTCGGCCGCCAGTCGGCCGCCAGCCCGATCAGTTTTGCCGCGGTCATGGAATCGATCCAGGTGCTGATCTCGAATACCACAAACAGCACCGCGGCAAAGACCGCCATGCTGCCGACCAGCCCCCAGCGCGGATGCAGGAACAGCTCATCCAGCCAGAACCGCCAGCCCTTGCCTTCGTAGGCTGCGCCGACGCGGGTCACGTCCTCGGCCAGCGACGCCGCCCTATGGTGGCGGTCGGCGCGCAGCTCCTCGGCCAGCGGGCGCGGCAATGCCTGCTCGGCCTGCGCGCGCAGGCGCTGCAGGTGTGGCACTTCGCCGCCAAAATGCTCGGACAGCTCATGGCGGAAATAACTGTCGTCGTCCGCCGCCAGCGTCAGCAGGAGCGCATGCGGCATGCGGAACGCGGCGTGGATCTCGGGATGGTTCAGTGCCACGCTCAGCGGTTCGAGCGCCGTGGCCAGGTGCTTGCTCGGCGGCTCTGGCAACGGACAGGTGCGCTTGTGCGCGGTGTCGAGTGCCGTGGTGAACAACTGCATGATGCCCTGGCCCATCACCACCGTAACCGGCACCACCGGAATGCCCAGCTGTTTGCTGAGCTTGCGATGGTTGATGTGCAGGCCTTTGCGAGCGGCATCGTCCATCATGTTGAGCGCGATGACCATCGGCCGATCGAGCTGGCTGAGTTCGAGCGTGAACTCGAGATGGCGCGCAAGCGCCGTGGCATCCATCACCTGAATGATCACATCCGGTGGTGCAAACGGCGCCGGCGGTCCGCCCGGCTCGTGCGCCGCAATCGGCGGGCGCTCATCGCCCCACAGCAGGTACTGCAGGGCCACACGCTCATCGCGTGCCAGCCCGTGGAGCGACGGAATGCTCGGGAGGTCCACCAGCCGCACCTGGTCGAGGCCGATCTGAACCGCACACTCGCCATAGGTACGATGGGTGCCGGCCAGCTCGCCGGTGTGCACAGCGGTACTGGCGACGGTTTTGAATAACGTGCTTTTGCCGCTGTTCGGCAGGCCGACCAACGCAAAGCGCACCGGCCGGGCGCCACGGGTAATGGCGCGTTTCATGGGGACGGCGACTGTCCGAGGCGGTTTGCTCATATCTAGGTAGGCGGAAGTTTAACGTATTACCGGCATTATTCGGGGCGCAGGGATTAAACTTTGATCCCTCCGCCCCCTTACGCTCCGAGCGAGGGACGTGGTGGAGAGTATTAAACAGGGAGGCGCCACCCGTTGCTTTGATTTGTGTCAATCACGGCAACGAAATGACGGTCCGGGAAAGTCCGTGCCAGGAAAGCCCGTGTCAGGGAGCAATTCATCCTAATATCAGAAAGAATTGCTCCTTGACACGAATGGCACTTACTTAAGCCAAAAGGGCGGGTTCCCCCATGCGGGGACAAGAGCGTAGTTTGCGTAACCCGCCAGGCGTGGCACAGCAACACAAGACATTCTTTACGGTCTGCCCGCGGGCACATCCGGCGGGTTACGGCACAAAAGTCGTGCCTAACCCGCCCGTTGGTGATGAAACCGCTTAAGTAAGTGACATTCCTCCCTGACACGGGTTCTTGTTGGATGGTGGGTAGGTTGAGGGGCTACGGTGGGTTGGCGGCGGCGAGCCGCCTTTATTATAGCGGGAGCAAGCTCCCGCACTCCAGGTGGTTCATGCCTCTGCAGCACATAGTAAAACGGCGCCATGTGGCGCCGTTTTACGTGTATCGAAGCGGTTCAACAAATCGACAACACTGCTCAACGCACTCGCGTACTGACGCTGGCGAAGTTGTTAATCGTGTTGGCGTCAGACGAACTCGCGGAGACTTGCGCGCTGTTGGAAAGGGTGCCAGTCAGTTGCGGACGCACCACGATAGTAACTGTCATGCTTGCGCCGTTTGCCAGAGACCCCAATGTACAGGCGACCGCGGTGGGCGCTGCTCGGACGGC
>JANNJF010000352.1:0-4333 GCA_031405715.1 Gammaproteobacteria bacterium
ATCGGACCGCTGATCGCCACCGATATGACGCGCTGTATCCATTGCACACGCTGCGTGCGTTTCGGTCAGGAGATCGCCGGACTCATGGAGCTGGGCGCGACCGGGCGCGGCGAGCATATGCGTATCGGCACTTACATTGAGAATTCGGTGGATTCCGAGCTGTCCGGCAACATGATCGATCTATGCCCGGTGGGCGCGCTCACGTCGCGCCCGTTTCGCTATTCCGCGCGCAGTTGGGAATTGCAAAACCACGCCTCGATCAGCCCGCACGATTGTGTCGGCTCCAATCTGACCGTACAGGCGCGCGGCAACAAGGTCATGCGCGTGCTGCCGCGCGAGAACGAGGACATCAACGAGACCTGGTTGTCGGATCGCGATCGCTACAGTTACACCGCCCTCGATAGCGCCGATCGCCTGACGACGCCCATGATCCGGCAGGATGGCGAGCTACGCGCCACCGACTGGGCCACGGCGCTGGCATATACCGCCGCGGGTCTGCGCAAACTGATCACCCAGCGCGGCGCCGATAGCCTGGGCGCACTGGCCTCGCCGACCTCCACCCTGGAAGAGTTTTATCTGTTGCAGAAGCTCACGCGTGCCCTCGGTTCGGGCAACGTCGATCATCGTCTGCGCGCTCGGGATTTCAGCGACGACGAGCATGCACCGGTGTTCCCGTGGCTCGGGCAGTCCATACGTGATCTCGAAGAGCTGGATACGGTATTGCTCATCGGCTCCAACGTACGCAAGGATCAGCCGTTGATCGCGCACCGCCTGCGCAAGGCCTTCCTCAAGGGCGCCAAGATCATGGCGGTCAACACGCTGGATTATGATTTCAGTTTCCGCCTTGCCGGCAAGGTGATTGCGGCACCCTACGACCTGCCGGGGGCGCTGGCGCGTATCGCCGGTGCGCTGTGTGCCCTGGCTGACAAACCAGTGCCTGATGCGGTGCGTGCATGGATGGACAGCGGTGTGGCGACGGGCGAGGAACAATCCATTGCCGCTCACCTGCATGCCGGCAAGCAGGCCACATTGCGGCTCGGTAATGCGGCCGCTGGCCAGGCCCAGGCCGCGGACCTGCGCGCCCTGGCTGAGCTGATCGCCGGTCTTTGCAAAGCCCGATTCGGTTATTTGCCCGAGGCCAACAGCGCGGGCGGTTGGCTCGCCGGCTGCGTGCCGCAGCGTGGTGTCGCCGGTGACACGGCGGCGGTGGCAGGTCGCAATGCCTATGATCAGTTCATACCGCCGCTCAAGGGCTACATCCTCCTCGGCACCGAACCGGCGCTCGACTGCTGGGATGGCGCGGCGGCGCGCCGTGCCCTGGCGGGCGCGGATTTTGTCGTGGCCTTGTCGGTGTTTAAGCAGGACGCCAGCGAACATGCCGATGTGCTGCTGCCCATGGCGGCGTTTACCGAAACCTCCGGCACCTATGTGAATTGCGAGGGCCGCTTGCAGAGTTTTGCCGGCGCCGTGGCGCCTGTGGGTGAGGCGCGGCCGGGCTGGAAGATACTGCGGGTCCTCGGCAATCTGCTGGAGCTGCCGGGGTTTGCCTACAACTCTTCGGACGAAGTGTGTGCCGAGGTGGCACAAAGACCGGTGACCCCGAACAACCATCTGCGCGAGTGGCGGCTGCATACACCGCCGATACGCGAGGCAGGGTTGACGCGCATCGTCGACGTGCCGGCCTATGCCGGCGACATGCTGGTGCGGCGCGCACAACCATTACAACTGACGCAGGACAATCCGAAACCCGCCGCACGCATGAACGCCGCGCAGGTATCCCGGCTGGGCCTGACTGGCGTCGCCAAGGTGCAGGTGCAGCTCGGCGGTGGCCAGGCCGAGCTCGCGCTGCTGATCGACAAGCGTGTCCCCGACGGCTGCGTGCTGGTGGCGGCGGGCTATCCGGAAACCGCCGACCTCGGCGGGCAGGGGACGGCGCACGTGGTGGGGGTCGCGGTATGAACAATGCCATCCTGACTACCGCCGTCGCCGTCTGGGCGTGGCTCCCCTTCTGGCTGCAGGTATTGCTCCTCAACCTGGGCAAGATTGCGCTGATACTGCTGCCGCTGTTCACCGCCGTCGCCTACCTGACTTTTGCCGAGCGCAAGATCATCGGCTACATGCAGGTGCGCATCGGACCCAACCGTGTTGGACCGCGCGGTTGGTTGCAGCCCATCGCCGACGCGGCGAAGTTGTTGCTCAAGGAGATCATACTCCCGACCAAGGCGAACAAATTTCTGTTTCTGCTGGCGCCGGTGCTGGCCATCGCACCGTCCCTGGCGGCGTGGGCGGTGATTCCCTTCACCGATACCCTGGTGCTGGCGAACATCGATGCCAGTCTGCTGTATGTATTGGCACTGACGTCGGTGGGCGTGTATGGCGTGATCATCGCCGGCTGGGCCTCCAATTCGAAGTACGCGTTCCTCGGGGCGATGCGCTCCGCCGCGCAGATCGTGGCCTATGAAATCGCCATGGGCTTTGCCCTGGTGGGCGTGCTCATGGCCGCCGGCAGCCTGAACCTGCGGGAAATCGTGCTGCACCAGGGAGGTAATTTTACAGACTGGTATGTGTGGCCGTTGCTGCCACTGTTTTTTGTTTATTTTATTTCCGGTGTGGCGGAGACCAACCGTTCGCCCTTCGACGTGGCGGAAGGTGAATCCGAGATCGTCGCCGGTTTCCATGTGGAATACTCCGGCATGGCCTTCGCGGTGTTCTTTCTCGCGGAATACGCCAACATGATCCTGATCGCGGCGCTGACCAGCATCATGTTTCTGGGCGGCTGGATGGCCCCGTTCAATGTGGCGCCCTTCACCTGGATACCCGGCCTCGGCTGGTTGTTGATCAAGATCAGCGTGATGTTGTTTATGTTTCTCTGGTTCCGCGCCACCTTTCCGCGCTACCGTTACGATCAGATCATGCGCCTGGGATGGAAGGTGCTGATACCCGTGACCCTGGTGTGGATTGCGCTGATGGGTGGTGCTATGTTTCTCACGCCCTATGGCCACGTGTTTCACTGAGGGCCGAGGATAAAACCATGAATGCGATGACGCGTTATCTCAGCAGCTTTCTGCTGATCGAACTGTGGAAGGGCCTGATGCTCACCGGCCGGCATCTGTTTGCGCGCAAAATAACCATCCAATACCCGGACGAGCGCACCCCTCAGTCGCCGCGCTTCCGCGGCCTGCATGCGTTGCGGCGTTATCCCAATGGCGAGGAGCGTTGCATCGCCTGCAAGCTGTGCGAGGCGGTGTGTCCGGCCTTGGCGATCACCATCGATTCGGAACAGCGGGCCGACGGCACACGCCGCACCACGCGTTACGACATCGATCTGACCAAATGCATCTTCTGCGGATTCTGCGAGGAATCTTGCCCGGTGGACTCCATCGTCGAGACGCGTGTGTTCGAGTATCACGGGGAGAAGCGCGGTGACTTGTATTATACCAAACCCATGCTGCTGGCGATCGGCGACCAAAACGAAAAACAGATTGCAGCGGATCGCGCGGCGGACGCGCGCTACCGATGAAAACCACGCGCCACAGGGCGTACAGTTAAGCGAGACACATCCATGACTTTTGAGCAGGCTGTTTTCTATGCATTCGCCGGGATCCTGGTGTTCGCCGCCACCATGGTGATCACCATCCGTAATCCGGTCAAGGCGGCGTTGTTCCTGGTGCTGGCCTTCTTCAGCGCCGCCGGGTTGTGGGTGCAGCTGGAGGCGGAGTTTCTCGCCATCACCCTGGTGCTGGTCTATGTGGGCGCGGTCATGGTGCTGTTCCTGTTTGTGGTGATGATGCTCGACATCAATCTGGTGCGGCTGCGCGAGGGTTTCGGCGAATACCTGCCCATCGGCGGCTTCGTTGCCGTGCTGATGGTAGGGGAGATGATCGTTGTCCTGGGTGGCGGGCGCTTTGGCTTGGAGCAGATGCCGCTGCCGCCGTCCCATCCACAGGGTTATAGCAATACCCGCGAGCTCGGTATGCTGCTGTATACCGAGTACGTTTACCCGTTTGAGATCGCGGCACTGGTGTTGCTGGTGGCGATCGTGGCGGCTATCGCCCTGACCATGCGCAAGCGCGCCCAGACTAAATACCAGAATCCGGCACAGCAGGTACAGGTACGGCGCGAGGACCGGGTGCGCCTGGTGAAGATGGCGCCGGAAAAGAAGAATTGATGTTGTCGTGGGCGGCCAGGCGGACGGGCCGATGGATTCGCAGACTTCAGCAAAGTGGGCATTCTCTGAAAGGAATCCGTAGCCAGGATGGATGGCGTCTGCTCCGCCTCCTCGCACCGCATTGTGTCACGCGCTCGGTCTGACGCGTCCGCGCGCTGCCCCTGC
>JANNJF010000353.1:0-1951 GCA_031405715.1 Gammaproteobacteria bacterium
CGCCGCCTCCACTTCGTCCTTGAGCGCCGGGTAGAGGCCGTCGCGGGGATTCCACCGCGATGTTCCCGGTGGCTCCAACGGCCTGAGGTCTTCCCAGGCCACCCGCGACCGTGCCACCTCCAGCTGTCGTTCCGTGGGGGCTGGAAGGAGGGGCACGGCAGGATCGCCTCCAGGGGCTTGACGATGAGCTGCTCGATTTCCCGCGGCGACGCCCCGGGTTTGGAGACGATAATATTCGCCGCGGGCACCACGATCTGGGGATTCTCCGTGCGCGGTGTGATGCCGATGGCCATGGCGCCCACCAGCAAGGCCAGCAGGATGACCAGGATGGTCAATTTGCTGTTGATGAAATAGCGGGTAACGCGGCCGGCGATGTTCAGCGCCGGATCGGCATTGGTATCTTTCTTAGGTGTCGTTGCCATGGAGATCCCTTTACCTGACCACTATCGGACTGCCGTCATGGATGTCCGCGAAATCGCCCAGCACCAGGGTTTCGTCCCCGGCGAGGCCGCTCAGCACTTCCAGCTCACCGGCACTGCGCTGGCCGATACGCAGCATGCGAAAACGCGCCTGGCCTGCGCTCAGCACAAATACCCCCGGCAGGCCGCTACGTTCGACATAGACGCGGGCGGGAATGAGTAGGCGCTGCTGCGGTGTGGCGGGAACCACTTTCAGGGTGACCACCGGCCGCTGCAGGCTGGGCAATGCCAGGGGCGGGGTCGGCACCGGTTCACGGCAGCCGTTCAGGAGCAGGCCCATGAGGGCGAGGGAAAAAATAAACACCGGGGACAATGTATTCATACTAAGGTGGCGTGCCCGCCCTAAGAGCATTATCAAGGTGCTCGCTGGGGTCATCAGGGGCGATCCGGCGTGCCTTCCGCCAGGTGCAACGCCGCCTGGCCGACGGCGATATTATAGGCAGAGGCGAGTTGCTCATTGCGTGTCTCCACCAGGACGCGCTCCGACATCAGCACATCGATCAGGATGGTACGTCCCTCGCCGTAGCGTTGCCGCACCAGGCGCACGGTCTCGCGTGCCTTGTCGGCGTTTTGTGCGGCGATGCGGTGACGCGCGAGGGCCTCGGTGAGATTGCTGTAGGCGCTGCGCACCTCGTTGCGGATCACGCGTTCCTGATTGCGCAGCTGAATGTCGTTTTCCGTGGCCTGGTAGCGGGCGGCGGCGACCTCGTGGCGGACCTGTCCGCCGCTGTAGAGGTTCATGCTGACCACACCCATGATGCTGGTGGAGCGGTTGTCGAGGGACACGCTGTCATCGTACCAGCTGCTCGCGGCCACACGCTGACCTGTGGCTGGAAGGCGGCGCGCGCCATATCCACGCGCGCGCGCCCGGCGCTGGCGCGGGACTGGTTCGCCTGCAGGTCTTTGCGCTGTGCCAGGGCACGCTGTTCGCTCTCGGTCTGGGGTGCCAAGACAGTGGCAACGGCGGCGGGCTGCCAGGGCTGCGTTTGCAGCGCGTCATCCAGCGGCATGCCCATGGCCAGCTTCAGTTCGTCCAGGGACCGACGCTGGCGGTTGAGGGTCTGTTCGCGCGCGCTTTCCGCGGCGGCCAGATTGAGTTCGGCGGTCATTCTGTCCGACACGACGATGCGCCCCTCGCGTACCAGGCGTGCCGTGGTCTGCGCGTGTCCCTGTGCCGCCTGCACCGCATCTTCGGCGATGGCCACCGCTTCGGCCGCCGCCTGCGCGGCGAGATAGGCCTGGCGGGTACGGAAGGCCGCCACCTCGCGTGCCCGCTCCGCCTGCAGCCGGGTCGCGTGTTCGCTGTCCTTGGCACCGCGCAGGGCGGCGCGCAATTTACCGCCGGTATAGACCGGCAGGCGCAGCGCCAGCTCCGTCGCGGACAAGGTGCTGGGGTCCGGCTGATTCAAGGCGCTGGAGGTGAAATCGATCGCGGGATTAACGCTGCGGGTATTGAGTTTGTCGGCGAAGGC
>JANNJF010000354.1:0-5566 GCA_031405715.1 Gammaproteobacteria bacterium
AGCATGCGGCCGCCGAACACGCCGTTCTGGCAGACGATGACCTTGTCCCCCGGTTCCATCAGATTGGTGAAACAGGTCTCCATGCCGGCGGAACCCGGGGCGGATACCGGCATGGTCAGGGCATTGCTCGTCTGGAAGGCGTATTGCAGCAGCGACTTCACTTCCTCCATCATATCGACGAAGGCTGGATCGAGATGGCCAATGGTCGGCCGTGCCATGGCCGCCAGGACGCGCGGATGCACGTCGGAGGGGCCGGGGCCGAGCAGGGTGCGGAGCGGTGGAATAAAAGATATGGGGGGCATGATCGTCTCGTTTCTGTATTAATTAATTAGCTGAGGCGGCAGTATAGTGTGCTCGAATTCGCTGGTCCAACCACACTTGACCAGGGTGCATTATCAAAACGTGGTTGACGCGATAGATGCGTCCACAGGCACTAACCTGAGCCCGAGCCGGGCGTGACGAAGTCCGGTACCGGCGTGGTCAGGGTGATTTCGCTCTAGTCTAAGGTATATTCAGCAGGTAGTCACTGGCCTCGTCATGTCGACAACACATGGGTCGAGGTGTCCGATCATGGGGGCGAGGACGTGGATGTACATCGGACGGGCTCGGGGTCGAGCAGGGCAAGCACAGGTGGGTCATCAATAACCAGAATTCCATTTGATACCTGGGAGTACAAGTATGGACCCTTTGATGGAAACGACGGCTGGCAACGACTCAACAGCAGGGTCGATCTCGCTAGAGAAGTCGCATGCGCCAATGATCAGCGAAGAGTGTCGACGTCTGGTCAAGGCGAAGCAAGTGCAGTTGGTTTATCAGCAACTGCCCGGCGTTGCAATAGTAAGCGCCATCTGCGCCTCTTTGCTCGTATTCACTATGTGGGAACAGGTGGAAAAACAGATTTTGCTGGCCTGGTTTGGCCTATTCCTGCTCACCGGCAGTTTTGGATCTGTCGCAATGTGGTGGTGGTTTCAGCGGGCCAACACCGTGGAACTGCTCCCCGACGTATGGGGGAGGCGGTTCACAATTTTTGGGTTTTTCACTGGATTGTCGTGGGGTATCGCGGGCTACGTCTGCTTTCCCAGTGGCACCGTGGATTATAAATTGATGCTTTACGTGGCCATGGTGCTCCCGCCGACCATAGCGATGGCGATCACTATGTCGTACAAACCGGCGTTCTTCGCCATTATGATACCGATGCTTGTTCCCATCGCGCTACGCTTAACGCTGGAGATGGATCGTCTGAATTTCGCTTTGTCGATTCTTGAGATAGTCTTCGCGGCGGGCTTGACTGCTTTTTATATCAATGCGCATAGGTCGACTGTGGGGTCGATTCAACTGCGATTCGAGAATCTGGACCTTGTTAAGGTGCTGACTCGAAAAACACTTGAGGCAGAACGTGCGAATATGGCCAAGACACGCTTCCTCGCGGCCGCGAGCCATGACTTGCGCCAACCCTTGCATGCGCAGGTATTATTCTTAGCGGAACTAAAGGCGCGTCTACCCGACTGGGAGCATCGGAATATTCTGGAATATCTGGAAGCATCCACACATAGCCTACGCCAAATGCTAAATTCATTGCTCGATGTGTCGCGTCTCGACGCCGGCGTGGTGAAACCCGTGATGGGTGTATTTCCTGTTGGCCAGTTGTTGCGCCGTTTGCAGTGCGAATTAGAACCGCAAATGCGCGAGAGGGGAAACCGTTTTCGTGTCGTCGAAACGAAATATTTTGCGCGTAGCGATTCCGCCCTACTCGAAAGAATTCTACGCAATCTGTTATCGAATTCTCTGCGTTATACAACCAATGGCAGCGTATTGCTCGGCTGTCGCAAACGTCAGCAGCGGCTGATACTCGAGGTCCGTGACAGTGGTATCGGTATTCCGGCTGAGTATCTGGATTCGATCTTCGAAGAGTTTTGTCAATTGAATAATCCCGAGCGTGATCGGGAAAAGGGGCTGGGCCTGGGTCTCGCCATCGTTGGTCGACTGGCAAAACTCCTGCAGCATCCAGTGCGCGTGGTGTCGCGTCCTGGTCACGGCACAGTGGTTACGCTGGATATACCGCTGAGTGAACCGTTCACGCTACCTATTGCGGTAGAGGCGGGAAGGAAAAAAGAATATTCTTTGTTCGCGGGCATGATGGTGCTCGTGATCGACGACGATACGTTGGTGCGCAATGGAATGATGAGACTTTTGCAGAGCTGGGGATGCGAATCGCTTGCCGTTGCCTCGGCTCAAGAGGCCTTGACGCAGTTGCAGAGCCGTAACTATCGGCCACATTATATTTTAGCGGATTACCGATTGCATAACGGCGCGACAGGTGTCGACGCGATCGAGTGCGTGCAAGATAGTCTGCCCAATCGCGTGCCAGCGATACTCATAACGGGTGATACAGCACCCGAGCGGCTGCGCGAGGCCGAGGCGAGCGGATATCCATTGCTGCACAAACCAATCGAACCTGCGCAACTCTATGCTCTATTAGACGCGTCCCAAGGTCTGGGCGTCTAGCCCGGGCGGCAGGGATTTCTTACCCGTCCAGCGGAAGAAGGCCGTCACGCACAGCGTGGCGCGCCGCCTCGGTGCGGTTTGTCGCACACAGCAACTGGAGTATTGTCGTCACATGGGTTTTGACCGTCATGTCGGATATCTGCAGAATCCGTCCGATCTGCTTGTTGGTCATGCCTTGAACTAATAACACAAGGACTTCCTGCTGCCGCGGAGTCAGTCTGGGTTTCGACGTTTTGGTGGACCGGACGTCACCGGTCACCCCAGCGTTGATCGGTCCGGAATGCTCGAGACTGCGCCGGATGACGGCGACCATTTCCTCATTGCTGACCGACTTATGCAAGTAAGCATACGCCCCAGCCGCCG
The DNA here is from genome assembly GCA_031405715.1 of Gammaproteobacteria bacterium. Taxonomy (GTDB): domain Bacteria; phylum Pseudomonadota; class Gammaproteobacteria; order Acidiferrobacterales; family UBA6901; genus JANNJF01. Next base: position 2,869 of record JANNJF010000354.1, read on the forward strand.
TGGCCTTGGCGATATCCTGCGGATCATCCGATGCGGAAAAAACCATGATAGTGGTGGCAGGCAACTGGTTGCGCATGCACGCAACACCATCTCCGGCGTTGTTCCCAGGCATGGTGAGATCCATGATGACCAGGTCCAGATCGTGGTGGAGATGGGCGAGCGAGTGAGTCTCTGTATAGTTGCATGCCTCAAGGACGATGACGTCTGGAAACGCGCGGCGCAACAGATATTTGAGCCCCGCTCTTATAGCCGCATGATCGTCTGCAAGCAGAATTTTCATCATACATTCTGTGTTTGGCTATTTGTTCTGCCAGTATTATGAGCCGACGGGCACGGTGAGCGACCCCTGTACTGTACCGCTGAAGACCTGCCTTGTCGATTTTCTTTACACCAGCCCAGCGGCGGTGAGTTCCTGTGCGTGAACACTGATTGGTCAACCACAACATGCCATGATCGTAGTGTTATATCCAGCGATCTACGACTAATGGCGGATATGCAGACTGACACTATTCCCTTAGCTTCTGACATCAGTACCCACTGCAAGTCGACGCCACTCGTCAAGAATCGACAGGCAAACTAAGGAGGTCTTATGCATAAGCCAATTAGCGTATTCGCAAGCGTAATGCTCGTAATAGGTGTGGCCGGTTCGTCCGCCGCGATCGGAGGAGGGAAGTGTTCTGTGGATGATCTCCTGCGCGCCGCCCCTACGCAGCCGCTCGATTCCTACGACCAGTTCGGTGAGCTCCTCAGCCCACGTAAGGCTGCTTACAAAGTAGTGCGGGCCGGACTAAGCCCTCTGCAACAGGAATCCTACCAACGTCTTGGCATGGTGCATATCACTGATGATTTGCTGCGCCAGGGTGAGACGCTTTTTTTTCAGCAGAAGATCGGTGATGACTTTGGATTGAATCAGGTGGCGGGCTTGCGCTATGGCTTGGCGGCAATCCTGCCCGATATGCTCAAGGCGATCGCCGCCCTGAACGGCGCATACACGACCAATTTACGCATTACTTTATCTAGCGATATTACCGCTGGCAGTACCACGCTGCCGAAAGGTGCAGTGCTTCCGACCGGACTGGACGTCGAGGCGGGTGCGTTCCTGCCCGTAGGCCTGCTGGCGGACGGCAACATCACCTGCGGAATATGTCACTCTACCCTGGACCCCAAGACCGGTAAGCGATTGAATGGTGCGCCGAACGGCGATCTGTTTACCATGCTGGGGATCGCCCTTGCCCCGAACAGCGCGTCGGGATTCGCGCGCGTGGCGATAGACCCGATGGCGCCGGCACTGGCCGGCAATGGCAAGACCATTATCAACAGCCGGGGTGAGTTGGTGACACTGCCGGATCCAGTTAAGCTCGAACGTGCCATCGATGACATCCTTTTTAGTGTTCCCGCCGGTCAGTTCGAAAGTTCGCCGGATAGGATAAACAATACCAGCCAGATCCCCAGTCTGTTCACCTTCCACAGCGGACCCTATGGCTTCGACGGACAATTCGGTGTCGGTCCGTTTGCCGGGCTGAGTGCGTTCACCAATGCCGTGCACAGTTCGGAGATCAACTTGTTAGCCGCTGCGCAGACCAGCGCGGAAACTCTCGGCATCGACTCCGAAGTATATCTTGGAATAGTACTTCAAAATGCGGCTGACCCGGCTGTACGTCTGCCAGACGGTGCGCCGGTCAAACCTTCAATATGGTTGCGCAGCATCCGCCCGGATGCGCATCAGGCGGAGCTGGAAGACCAAGTGGCGGCGCCGGGAGCGGGCCTCTATCCGAATCTTCGTCCGAGTCTGTTTAGCTTCAATGGACTGGCCTTTTCACCCGATAGCAATCAGAGTTTGGCAAAAGGAAAATTCCTGGAGGCGGTAAATGCCATGGCGGCGTTCCAGAACAGCCTGCTGCCGCCGGCCAATAAAAGCGACGCGAACAAACTGGCGCTTGCCAGCGGCGCGGTGCGGCGTGGGGCCCGGGTGTTCATCGATGCCGGCTGCTCCGCTTGCCATGCACCGCCGTTCTTCACCGACAATCGCATCCATCCGAATAGTGAGATCGGGACCAATCCGGCGCGTGCCTCCAGCCGCTTGCGGATCGAGCCGTTCCTGTTGGCGCCGAAGATATACACGCTTAATACGCCAGTGCCGAGCCCAGCCGATGCCGAGGTGTTGGATGTGCCGACGCAGGGTTTCAGCCCGACGCCTACTTCGTTGCCCTTTGGCTTATCGCCGGGCGGTGGTTACCGCACGACATCGCTGCGCGGTCTGGCCTTCAGCGCACCCTATTTGCACGATGGCGGTGTGGCAGTGCGTGGTGGCGCCCTGGCTTATGACGTAAGCGGAGGTTTCAGCATCGCGGATCCGACAGGTCTCGGTATAGGCAGTACGCTTAGTCTTGGAATTCTTCCGGACGCTACGAATAGCCTGCGCGCCCTGGTGGATCGCCGGCTGCGCGCTCAGGTGGTTGCTGCGAATCATGCCTCGCCAGTACTCGTGTTTGCCAATCTGGAAGGTATTGGTCATGATAGGTGGGTCGATGCCGAGTCCGGTTTTACCCCGCGTCAGCAGGCCGACCTCGTGCGCCGGTTGAATAACGGTTCCGCGCACCGCTACAGAACGCTCCAGAAATCCCGTCCGACGTCGACCGAGAACGTCCATCTGCCTCCGCGAAGGCCGCGCGCGACGTCAACCCTGAGGAACTCGAAC
>JANNJF010000355.1:0-1913 GCA_031405715.1 Gammaproteobacteria bacterium
CGACTGTATTTGCCGGCAGACATATCCCGTAACGATCATGAGCACCAACGCAAAAGACAAAGCCGCACACTGGGTCCGCCCGGAGATCCAGGCGCTCAAGGCCTATGGCGTACCCGACGCCACGGGCCTGATCAAGCTCGACGCCATGGAGAATCCCTACACCTTTCCCGACGCCATGCGCCGTGATTGGTTGCGGGTGTTGCAACAGGTGGACCTCAATCGTTACCCCGATCCGGCGGCGAGTCGTTTGAAAAACTCCCTGCGCACGGCCCTCGACATTCCACCCTCCATGTCGATATTGCTTGGCAACGGCTCGGACGAACTGATTCAGTTGATCGTCATGGCCTTGGCACAGCCGGGGCGGGTGGTGCTGGCGCCGGTGCCGACCTTCGTCATGTACGACATGATCGCCACCTTCACCGGCATGCGCTTTGTCGGCGTGCCGCTGACGCCGGACTTCGACCTGGATCTGCCCGCGATGCTGGCGGCGATACGCGAACATCGCCCGGCCGTGATCTTTCTCGCCTATCCGAACAATCCCACGGGCAACCTGTTCGATGTGGACGCCATGCAGCAGATCCTTACGGCGAGCGACGGGCTGGTGGTGGTGGATGAGGCCTATCACGCCTTCGCCGGCGTGAGTTTTATGCACCAGCTCGGTCGTTACGACAATCTCGTGGTCATGCGCACCCTGTCGAAGCAAGGCCTGGCGGGTCTGCGCCTCGGTGTGCTGGTGGGGGATGCCGCCTGGCTGGATGAATTCGACAAGCTGCGTCTGCCCTACAACATCAACAGCCTGACCCAGGCGAGCGCGGAATTCGCCCTAAGCCGGACGCCGGTCCTGCAGTCCCAGGCGCAGCAGATCTGCAGCGAGCGGGAGCGGGTGCTCCAGGCGCTGGCCACACTGCCCGGCGTGCGTGTGTGGCCAAGCCGGGCGAATTTCATTCTGTTGCGGATAGAGTCCGGCGATGCCCCCCGGGTGCACCAGGGGATGCGGGAGCGCGGGGTGTTGATCAAAAACCTGGATCACGCGGGTGCGGCCCTCAAAGGTTGTCTGCGGATCACCATCGGCACGCCGGACGAAAATGCGGCGATGCTGGCCGCACTGACCCAGGCCTTGGGCTAGTATGGCGGTGCAATAGTGTTCAATACGCAATCTTTGATACCATGCGGTTTCGAAAGCCAAACGCGGGGACCTGTCAGTGCCAGAACGTAGCGCCACGGTGACACGCAATACCCAGGAAACCCAGATCACCGTCAGCGTGAATCTGGACGGCAGCGGTGTATCGACATTCGACACCGGCCTGCCGTTTCTCGAGCACATGTTGGATCAGGTGGCGCGCCATGGCTTGGTGGATCTGTCCATCCAGGCCAAGGGCGATCTGCACATCGACGCCCACCACACGGTGGAAGACATCGGCATCACCCTGGGCCAGGCACTGGCCAAGGCCGCCGGTGACAAGAAAGGCGTGCGCCGCTATGGCCATGCCTACGTGCCCTTGGACGAGGCCCTGAGTCGCGTGGTCATCGATCTGTCCGGTCGCCCGGGCCTGGAGTACCACGTGGATTTCCCTCGCGCCCGCATCGGCGAGTTCGATGTGGATCTGTTGCACGAATTTTTTCAGGGCTTCGCCAATCACGCCCTGGTGACCCTGCACGTGCATTGCCTGCAGGGGAAAAATGCCCACCATGTAGCGGAGACAATATTCAAGGCCTTCGGTCGCGCCCTGCGCATGGCGCTCGAGCCGGATCCGCGTATGACCAACGTGGTTCCTTCCACCAAGGGCACGCTCTAGATGATACGGCGACAAGCACGATAGGAGCGACCTAATGCGGACGCCGGCACGTTGGGCGTCCGCTGCACGCTTGATACTATGAACACAGTGGCAGTCATCGATTACGGTATGGGCAAT
>JANNJF010000356.1:0-3876 GCA_031405715.1 Gammaproteobacteria bacterium
GCCACCGTCGGGCATCTGCATCGCGCGCACTTCCAGTGCGCTGCCGTCCGCCAGCTCACGCTCAGCCCGGTGCGGCGCGGGGTCGCGGGCGCGCGCCATTCGTGCGGCAACCAGCGAGGCCACATCGCCCGGCCCGTAGACACCGCGTTCGGCGTGATAGCGAAACAGGTTCTGCATCGAACTGCCCGGTTTGAGAAAGCCGTCCGGCAGGCGCTGCAGTTTGACGCTCGCGTCGTTTGCAACGACGAAGTTCAGGTCCCTGTCAACCAACGCCACACCCACCGGCAGTGCATCCAGCAGCGCCTGCAGAAACTCCGCGTGCTCGCGGTTCCTGCGCTCGCTCTCCCTCAGCACGGCTACGGCCCGGTGGCGCTCGGTGACGTCGGCCCCAGTGAAGGCGCCTTTCACATAACCGAACAACTCGCTCTCCATCAGGTCGTGGGGAATCGCAGAACAGTTGATGGCGACCCACGCGCCTTCCGCGCGTGGGCTCAGGTCATGCACGGTACGCGCCACCAACTCCTTGCCGGTGCCGGACTCGCCGGTGATCAGCACATTGGTCTTGTAGGGCGCGACCTGGTGTATCTCTTCCAGCAATTTTTGATACGCCTGGCTCGCGCCCAGCAGGCGACGGCGTCCGCGCGATTGATTGACCGCCTCTTTGAGCTGCAGGTTCTCACGCAGTATGGTGCGCAGCTTGACCGCATTGTGTACCGCAATCTCCAGCTCCTCCGGCTCGAAGGGTTTGGTGAGGTAATCCGCTGCACCGGCGTGCACGCTGCTCACCGCCGAGCGGATAGTGCCGTGCGCCGTGACCACGATGACCGGCACCTCGGGGCGCTCCTTGCGGCAGCGGCCGATAAAGGCATCGCCGCCCATGCCGGGCATGTTCAGATCCGACAGGATGACATCGAGATTCGGATTCGCCAGGTGGACTAGCCCGGTCTCGCCGCTGTTCGCCAGCAGCACTTCGTACCCGGCATCCACCAGGATCATGCGCATGACCGCCTGCATGTTCTGTTCGTCATCCACCACCAACACCGTACGCTTCATGTCTCTGACCCCGGATACAACGCAAATCGCATGGCGAATCGAGCGCCGCCGTGCTCCGGCGGCAACACCTCAAGTTTACCGCCGTTCGCCTCCACCAGGGTATTCGCCAAAGACAAACCGAGCCCGGTTCCTTGTTCCTTCGTGGTGAAAAACGGCTCGAACAGACGCGGCATCACCTCCGCCGCTATGCCCGGACCGCTGTCTTCGATGGACAGCAGCACGTGGCCATTGACACTACTGGTGGACACGTACAGATCACCACCCTGCTCGCCCATCGCCTGGATGGCATTGGTCAGAATATTGCCCCACGCCTGCTGCAACAGTCCGGCGTCCGCCATGATACGCGCCGCGTCATGCTCGATGTGTCGTCGGGTGCGGATGTTGTCTCTACCCGCCAGCGCGGTGGCCAGCGCGCGTTCCATGGGGGACGCCGGATCGATGCTGACAAAATCCGGCTGGCGGTGGCGCGACAGCTGGAGGAAATCCTGCACCAGATTGCCCACGCGCTGACTCTCCTCCCGCAGCATGCGGATCAATTCGGTTTTCTTCTCCGGCGTTTGCCCGGCCTTCTCGAGCAGGGCGGATGCGGTATTGATCACGCCGATGGGGTTGCGAATCTCATGTGCCAGCGCCGCGGAAAGTTCCCCCAGGGCCGCGAGCTTGTCGCGCTGAAACGCCTGCTGCTGTTGGTCGCGCGCCTCGCGCAGGCTTACCGCCATGGCATTGAAGGCCTGGGCGAGATCGCCCAACTCGTCGTCCGAAGCCACCGGGACCGTGGCACTGAAATTCTGCGCCGCCAACTGCATCACGGCGTTGCGCAGGTCCTCCACCGGGCGCAGCACCAGGCGGCTGAGAAACAGACCCATCAGTCCACCGATCACCAGACCGACCACGGAGATGGCCAGAAACAGTACCACCCGGTTCGTCACCACCTCCTCAAAACCACGCCGCTCCAGACCGGTAAAAATAATCGCCTCCACGCGACCCTCGGTATCGACCACCGGTGTGTACTGGCCGCGAAATCTTCCCTGCTCGGCGTCGACGCTGTAATACGGTTTCTTGTCCTTCTGTAACATGCGCAGGGCTCCGGCCGAGAGATTGTCCAGATGCACCGACTTACCCGGCCGGGAGATGACATCGATAAAATTTGCACCCTCGCGGTAGTAAAGGCGGTTCTTCATGCCCGTCAGAGTGGACAACTCGCTAATGAAATCCTGGTTGATCAGGCTACCCATGACCAGGTAATAGCGCGGCGGCCCGCTACGCGGTACCGGTGTGATACCCACCGCCGCCAGCTGGTTCGTGCCTTTGTACCTCACCTTCAGCACCGCCTCCGTCTGGCCGCGTTCCCACAGGATGCCCATCCTCACCGGCATCGAGCTATAGACCAGCTGCTGTTGCGGCGTATAGATCTGGATGAAGGTAATGCCCAATTCCTGAGAAATCCGCGCCACCGGCTGACGGATCGGATCGGCCAGCCCCTCATCCAGGCGCGCGGTAAACTCCGGATCATCCGCCAGGACCGCGCCCAGCATAATGGCGTCGTTCTGATACGCCTGTAGCCACACCTGACTGGAATGGGAGGCATCCTGTATCCAGCGGCCCAAACGCTCTTCAAATCCGGAGGCCACCCACTCGGAAGCCAGGATGGCCGCCGCCAGCATAGGTACTACCACAATGGCCAGAATCACCAACAACACCTTGCGCTGCAGGCGATTCAATTTAACGATCACGTTCACCTCGTTGGCATCCAGAATGCGTGCGTCCTACATTTTTTGTAGCTCCAAGATGGGTAATTCTCTCGGAACCGCCCCCAGAAATCGCACAAGCCATTGATATTAATTAACTAATTCCCATTTCTCGTCTCTGGCACATGGATTGCTATACACAGATCGAAGATGGACAAGCCTCGGCCCCATCCGACTACCCAACCATTATGCCTATTTGTATGAGGAATTAAGAAATGAAAAAGACTCTGATCAGCGTTCTCGCCCTGTCCCTGGCCACCCTGTTCGCCGGCGTGAGCTTCGCCGCTGACACCGCCGCCCCGGCCGCCGCTGCAGGCACCGCCGCGACGACCACGACGACCACCACCAGCACCACCGTCGCCGAAGAGAAGAAGGCCGAGCCCGCCAAGAAGGTGAGCAAGAAGAAGACCGTGAAGAAAGAAGAAGTCAAAGAAGAGATGAAAGAAGAGAAGAAGGAAGAAATGAAGAAAGAAGGCGCCGCCAAGTAAGGCTGACCTTCCAAAGCTAAGGGTTGCTTTCCCGCAGTACAAAAAAGCGCCCCTCCGGGGCGCTTTTTTTTGGCGCCACGCGCGCCTTAACCCCCCAGGTGGCGCTGCACCCAGGCCGCCAGACTACGCGCGTCCAGGGCGCCGGCCATGCGATCCACCTCGCGTCCACCCTTGAATAGCGCCAGCGTGGGGATGCTGCGTATGGCGAACTGACTGGCGAGCGACGGCTGGTCTTCCGTATTGACCTTGGCAAAACGCACCTGCGACTTGAATTGATCCGCCACCTGGCTGAAGACCGGGGCCATCATTTTGCACGGGCCGCACCAGGGCGCCCAGAAATCCACCAGCACCGGGATATCGCTGCGCTCCACCTGCCGTTGGAAATTATCCGCCGTCAGCGCCAGCGGTTTTCCGTCCAACAGCGACTGGTGACACACACCACAACGCGGTGACTGGTCGAGGCGTTCACCCGGAACACGATTGATACCCTGGCAGTGAGGACAGACGATATGTTTGCGGCGACCTGGGGCTCATCAACGACGGCGACGTCGTGCTCGCGTTGAGTTATTCGGGTGAAACCGACGAAC
>JANNJF010000357.1:0-7307 GCA_031405715.1 Gammaproteobacteria bacterium
GTGCGGCGGCGAGCCGCCGCTGCTAAGGTTTAGTGTCCTATCTAAGAGCCCTATAAAAAGCGGGAGCGAGCTCCCGCACTCCATGTTCGTGAAGGTGCCATCCATGGCGTACTGTTGCCTTCCTGTGGTGGTGGCTAGGATGTGGTTATCCGCAAGATTACTCAACAACGGATAATGTGTATTGGGCCGACCATGGAGTGCGGCGGCTTGCCGCCGCTTTCATAGCGGGAGCTTGCTCCCGCGCGCTGACGTGCTGTGGCATGCGGTGGAGAGCGGCGGCGAGCCGCCGCTGCTAAGGTTTAGTGCCCTACCTAAGAGCCATATAAAAAGCGGGAGCGAGCTCCCGCACTCCCACACCCTTAAACCAATACCGGCTGCGCCGCCAACCACCGCTCGAAATCTTCCTTCGGCATGGGTCGGGCAAAGTAGTCTCCCTGCAGATAATCCACACCCAGATCCCGCAGGGTCTGGGCGCAGACCGCGTCCTCCACGCCTTCGGCCACGGTCTTGAGGCCCAGGGTAGTGGCGAGGCTGATGATGGCCTGCACCATGCTCAAGCCCCGCGCATCGTGCAGGCGACGCACGAAGGAGATGTCGATCTTGAGTTCATCCACCGGCATTTCGTACAATTGCGAGAGGGAGGAATAGCCGGTACCGAAATCGTCGATGGCCATGCGGAACCCGGCGCGTTTGAGTTCCGACAGACGCTCGTTGGCGTTCTCCACATCCAGCAGGGCCAGGCTTTCCGTGACTTCCAGAATAATGGCGTCCGGCGTGAGGTCGTGTTGCGCCAGATCGGCCAATAGTTTTTGGGTGAAGCCGCTGTGGAACAGCTGGCGCTTGGAGATATTCACCGACAGCAATAGGTCATGCCCTTGACGTCGCCAATGGTCACCCGCGGTGAGGCTGGCCTGCCACATCTGGTTGCCGAGTTGGTGGATAAGGCCGAGGTTCTCCGCCATGGGAATAAAGGTGTCGGGACCGACCCAACCCAGTTCCGCATCCTCCCAGCGGGCCAGCACCTCCACCGCCACGCACTGGCCGTCCGCGGCGCTCACTACCGGTTGATACCATGCCTGGATGCGCCGCTCCTGAATGGCGGTGGCGAGATGGTTTTGGAGATAGAGATCGCGGCGACCGCTGCCCTTGTGGGCGATATCGCTGAAATAGGCCACCTGGTTGCGGCCCTGGGCCTTGGCATAAAACATGGCGCGGTCCGCTTCGGACAATAGTTCATCGAGGGCCTGGGCATCGTTCGGATAAATCGCCACGCCCATGCTGAAGGTCACGACATAGGCCGTGTCATCCAACTGGAATGGCGCCTGCATAGCCCGGGAAACCTTGCGTACCACCTCGCGGATATCGACGTCGTCGGTGACTTCCGGCAATAGCAACACAAACTCATCGCCACCCCAGCGCGCCAGGGTGTCGCCGGCGCGCAGCTGCTCGCGCATACGTTCGGCGAAGGCCACCAGCAGTTTGTCACCGGCCTTATGTCCCAGGGCATCGTTGACATTTTTGAAGTGGTCGATGTCGATGAAACACACACCCACCTTTTTTTCCGTGCGCGACGCGTGGCGCATGGCGACCTTGAGGCGATCCTCCACCAGCACCCGGTTGGGCAGCTGGGTCAGGGCGTCGTGCATGGCCATGTGGGAGATCTGTTTTTCGTGCAGATAGGACTGGGTAATGTCGCGCAGCACGCCCCGTAGCCCGATGGCCGCACCCGCATAGTCCTGGTGGCTCACCAGGCGACATTCCACCCAGCGATGCTCGTCAGGTTTGGCGGTGCTGAGGCGCAGGCGCAGCATGACCTGGTTCTTGCTGCCGTGCTTCATGATCTCGCATTGGGCGCGCAGCGCGTCCGCATCCTCACTGTGCAGATAGAGTTCTATGGGTGTGCCCACGGTGTTGTCGCGCCGCACCAGTTTGTCCCAGCCGGGGCTGGCCCGCAGGATCACGCCTTCGGGGCTGAGTTCCAGCACGGCCTCTTCGAGCATGGCCAGGGTGTCGAGGTAAACCTTTTGCTCGCGCTCGCGGTTTTCCACCATGTGCATCATCTCGCCCATGGCCGTTGCCACACTCTCCACCTCATCATGCACCTGATGAGTCACCGCCAGATGCTGTCCGGCTCCCTGTGTTCCGGCGCCACTGGTGAAGGCGCGGCTGGCGGCCTCCAGCGCCACGATGCGCCGCACGGTCTGACTCATCCAGCGGCCCAGGCTCAACCAGATCAGTGCGAGAAAAATCATGCCTATCGCCACCGGCCGCAACAGGAATTCACGCAAAGGAAAGACCTCGCGCAACGGCTGCTGCACCCGCAGGGTGATGCCCGATTCCTGGGAACCGGGCCAGGGCAGGTCCACACTCACGGACGGTGGCGCAGTCTGGTTGCTCATCACCTCCCCCTCCGAGGAGTTGCTGGAACTGGCAAAGACGATCCCATCGCGTAGCAGGATGAGTTCGGTGTCCGGCGCGTTCATGGTCGACAGCAGTGAGGCATTGACCGTCTTCATCATGATCAGCTGACCCTGTCCGTCATACCCCAGCCACAGCGGCAGGTGGAATATCCGGTACAACTCACGCGTGCTGGGATCATAGAACCACTCCAGCTTTTCCAGGACTCTGGCGTTGGGCAGGCTATGGGCGGTGGTGCCGAAGCGGAACAGGGTCTCGCCCGTCGACGAGGTGACAAACAGATTGGAAAACTGCACAAACTCCCATTGGGCATTCAGGTAGGCATTCAGCAAGGGCCAGCGGATTACCTCCGGCCCCTCCAGGATGCGGGTAAACTCGATGCGTGCGCGGGTCTGTCCCGCCTCGCTGTACCAGCGATCGCTGAGGCGCGGCAACTGCTGCTGATAAAAACTGCGCAGGCTGGTCTGTTTCTGCCGCAGCTCGCGCTCGTGCAGCGACTGATAAGTGCCGTGGGCGATCAAGACCACGCCCAGGGTCGCCGCCAGCATCACCAGCACGAGGCGGATCAGCGCGTGACGGCGCAGGCCGCCCTTGATGGGTTTATGGGCATGCGATCTTGATCCAGGCAGTTTCATGGCCGGCTGCCCGCCCACGTGTCGTTCACCACTTTTTTCATATCGAACGCTGCGGCGCCGGCATCACCGCTGGCACGCAGAAACGCACGTGTCGCCTCGAGCTGGGCCTGGGAGAAGCGCACGTCCGGCGGGAACAGTTCCGGTGACCGAGTGAGGGCCGCGATACGGTCGCGCCGCTCCTGCGCATCGGCGATCTCCAGGCGGGCGATGATCGCCTCGGGTGTGTTTTTATGCATCCAGTCCAGGGTGCGCCGCAGCATCTCCACCACGCGTTGCGTACGCACCGGGTTCTGCTGCAGGAAGGCATTGGAAGTAGCGATGGCCGCACGCAGATGTCCCACGCCCGGGACCAAGGCCGCCAACTTGGCATCACTCAAATCCGCCAGCACAAAACCCAGATTGCGCCGCACCAGGGCGCTGGGAAAGGGCTCCTCGCAGAACACGGCGTCCACCACCTGACCGGCCAAGGCACCCACCTGTCCATCGATGTTCTGCGCGGTGCCTACCCACCTCACCTGTTCGGGCTGCACGCCATGACTCTTCAGCAGCAGTTCCGCCACGATCTGCAGATAGGTTTTGGATTGTGTGATGCCGACAGAAACCCCGATGCTGCGACCTTTGAGATCCGCCAGGCTGCGCACCTGGCCGCGCAGGGACCGGTGCACGACCACTGCATAAGGTGGGGTCTTGCCACCCATGGAGGCAATGACCACCACGTCCTGTCCCCGGGCCTGCATCTTAGGCACCACAGAGAAACCCACGGCGGCGAAGTCGGCGTTGCCAGCGAGCATATCATCCAGACCCTGGGGGCCACTGGGGAAATAACGGATGAGCAGATCAGTCCCCAGGGCCCGGTCTATCTCCAGCCGGGCAATGAGCTCGACGGGCATAAACGGCATAGCGCCGGGTCCGGGAATATTAATACGAATGGGATTAAGCGCAACCTCCTGCGCCCCGCCGCTTCCGCTCAATCCCGCCAGGGGCAGGCCCAACAACCCACCCACGAACTGCCGTCTCGTTAACGCCACGCGTTTCCCCTTGCGAATGTGCCCCTCATTGTATGGGGCATGAGTGCTTTGGAAGTACTCTAGTCAACGATGGGTCGCTCGGTCATCGTCCATGACTCTGCGCATGGCCCGTGGGTGCTCCGGCGTGGGGCGCCCACGGGCTCGCTGTCAATCTGTATATATAATAGTAGGCGCTCACGCAACAAATACCCGCTTGGCCAACCACGCGTCACGGCACACCAGGCTGATGGAAGGAATCGCGGTGGCAGGACTGAGGAGTTTTATATTGCTATACAGTAAGTTACATGTTATTTGCGTAATTTTTTATTAAAAACGCTGCCGCCTTATTATAGTCGGATCGGATTGCTGGGCAGGTGAATCAACGCAACAACCCCCTACTGCTGACCGGCACGGCCAGCACCCCAGACCATACCGGAGCGGAGCATCCTGTCAGGTTGCCGCCTGGCACGAGGGAGTAAGCGGCTTGCCACCCCGTTGGATTTTGCTGGAACAAGCCCCGCACTCCGAAAAATCGCCGCGGAGCCATTTCAGGACCCCGCATACAGTTTTGGTATTGATTTGGATTTCTGTGGAGCAACGATGCTGACATGTGCCACCGGCAACCGACTGGCATGGATAAGATCAAGACACTCCGCCGCACTCACCGCGTGGCTGAGCAAATAACCCTGCATGATGTTGCAATCGAGGGCACTCAGAAAGTTCCGCTGCTCCACCGTCTCCACGCCTTCGGCGACGAGGGTAAGATGCAGGCTTTTGCCCAGACCGATGATGGCACGCGCAATCGCGGCGCTGTTTTCACTGTCGGGCAGATCCGCCACGAAGGCGCGATCGATCTTGAGTGTGTCGATCGACAGCCGATGCAGATAGCTCAGAGACGAGTAACCGGTACCGAAATCATCCACCGCCAGACGCACCCCCAGATCAACCAATTGCTGGATGATCTGCTCGACCACTGGACCCTGGCGTACCAGCATGCTCTCGGTGATTTCCAACTCCAACAGGCTCGCGGATAACTGCCGCTTGGCCAGTGCAACCGCCACCTGGCGTGGTAGCTCGGGATCACCCAGCTGATAACTCGACACATTCACCGACATGCGTATGCCATGTACGCCACGCCCGCGCCACTCGGCCAATTGTTCGCAGGCCATATCCAGGACCCAGGCGCCGACACGATTGATCAGGCCGATCTCCTCGAGCAGCCCGATAAATTCACCTGGCGGCACTAACACTCCGCCGGCCCTGTGCCAACGCAGCAGCGCCTCGACCGCGATCACCTGACCACTGACCACATCGTACTGCGGCTGGTAGTGGAGAAAGAATTCGCCACGCTCCAGGGCCTCGCGCAACTCATTCTCCATCGTCAGGCGAGCGGCCATTTGCGCATTCATGTCGGCGGAATAGAATACAAAGTTATTGCGCCCGATGTCTTTGGCACGATACATGGCGGTGTCGGCATTTTTCAGCAGGGTATCCGCATCGTGGCCGTTGTGCGGATAGAGACAGATGCCAATACTGCCGGTCATATGCAGCGGAATCCCGTCGATCACAAACGCTTTACGCAGACCGTCCAAGACCTTGCTCGCCACCCGGCTGGCGTCGTCTATCTGCGTCAGCCCCTCAAGTAGGATAACAAACTCGTCGCCGCCATGGCGCGTCACGATGTCGTCCTGGCGCACGCCTGCGCGCAGTCGTGTCCCGATCTGGCTCAGCAGCTTGTCGCCGACTGAGTGGCCCAGCGTATCGTTGACCACCTTGAACCGATCGATATCGACAAACAGAACCCCCACCATGTGGAGATGCCGGTCGGCGCGGCGTATCGCCAGGTCGATTTCAGTCTGTAGGGTCGCCCGATTGGGAAGGCCCGTGAGGATATCGTTTTGCGCCAAGTGCCGCATGCGCTCTTCGGCCAACTGCCTCTCGGCCACGGACGCAGCCAGCACCATGCTCGTCACCGCTAGCACATTGGTGTAGAGCCACAGCAATACCAGACTCTCCATCACGGAGGCGCGGACAAACAGGCCGTGACCGAGGAGGATATTTGCCAGCGTCACCACACCGACGACCAACGTGCCGATCGTGGCTCCACGCATGCCAAAGCGCAGCGCCGCCCAGGTCAACAGCGGAAAGGTCATGAAAGCGAGGGGTAACGGCAATGGATGCGTGACAATATGTCCGCCGAAAACCAACTGCGTGATGCCAATGAGGCACAACAACAGCGCTACGCCCTCGGCGATACGGCGCAGTTCCCAGCGTTGCCTGGGCTCGCCCCACCAGGCCAGCAAGAAAGAGGCAATCACCAGATCGCCCATGGCGTCACCCATCCACCAGGTGGCCCAGGCGTAGCCAAACCCATTCCACGAAATTATATTAAACGACGCCAGGACCAACGCGCCGACGGATGCGCTGAACATGGTGCTGACGCCGGCGGCGAGCACCACCAGCATCACCACATCGCGCACACGCTGGAGGTTTTTCTGGAAACCGGCCGCCCGTAACAAATAGAATCCAGCGACCGCTTCCAGGCAATTTCCCACGGCGATCAAAAACGCAGCAAGCGCCGGGATATCCGTCGTCAGATTCGCCACGAGCGCAGCCAGAAACACCGCTGGCCATAGGCGCACACCAAACACAAGCAGCGCGAACAATGCCAAACCGGTGGGCGGCCACAACAGGGTGACGTTCGTTGCAACAGTGGAAAAACTCAGACCGAGCATGGCGGAAAGGAAATACGCGCCGGCGAGTATCAGTCCCTGCATCAACCACCTAAGATGTCCTGGCTTGGGTGCAAGGCTTTCGTAGATGCTTACAATCTCCTTCATGAAATTCTCCCTCATACTTGCGCGGCGTGAAATGTCAGATTGGACATTTGCCCATGGTCGAGACCTGGCGCGAACGGATTTGTGCCACTAGCAATAATCCGATGCATGAGTATACGTGCAGACCCGAAATGAATTTGTCACGAACTGTGTCGCCTCGTGGCGGCGCAACGCGACGGGGGTCGGTCTGTTCCTTGATTCTTTTGCCTAACGAGTGTTACGTCAATAATGGCTCTTAGGCAGGGCACTGCACATTAATAATGGCTCTTAGGCAGGGCACTGCACATTAGAGAAGGAAAGCGGTGTGTGTCTGTGGCAGAAAAAATCGTTGGAAGTGGCTCTCTCCGTTTTTGGAGTGCAGGAGCTCGCTCCCGCTATGCAAAGCGGCGGCAAGCCGCCGCACTCCATAG
>JANNJF010000358.1:0-1298 GCA_031405715.1 Gammaproteobacteria bacterium
ATCATCCTCAACGGCCCGATCGTTGACGAACTCGGCGTCAACCAGGAGCAGCTATGGAACGAGTACCTGGCGCGCCTGGAAAAGGCCGGACACAAGCGCAAACCCAAGCCGCTGACCTGAGTCGCAGACCGTGACCCGACCCCACCGCCCGACTGACCGACCCGAAGACGCTCCGAACGGGGCGACCACGCACTTCGGTTTTCGCGATGTACCCGAATCCGAAAAAGTGAAACTGGTGGGGGAGGTGTTCCACTCCGTCGCGGGCAAATACGACCTCATGAACGATGTCATGTCCCTCGGCATCCACCGCCTGTGGAAGCGTTTCACCATCGGCCAGAGCGGGGTGCGCGCGGGTCAAAGGGTGCTGGATGTGGCGGGCGGCACCGGCGATCTGGCGGCCCAGTTGGCCGGGCTGGTGGGTAGCGAGGGCCGCGTCACCATGCTGGATATCAATGCCTCGATGCTGGACGTGGGGCGCGCGCGCCTGGCGGACCGCGGGCTGGCGGGTAATATCGACTACGTCCAGGCGGATGCCGAGCGTCTACCTTTCCCGGACAACCACTTTGACTGCATCAGCATCGCCTTTGGCCTACGCAACGTAACGCATAAAGAGGTGGCGCTGGCGTCCATGTGGCGCGTACTCAAGCCCGGTGGCCGTCTGCTGGTGTTGGAATTTTCTCATCCGATACTGCCAGGCCTCGACAAGCTGTACGACGTCTATTCCTTCAAGCTGCTGCCCCTCATGGGTCGCCTGATCGCGGACGACGAGGCCAGTTACCGCTATCTGGCGGAATCCATCCGCAAGCATCCGGATCAGGAAACCCTGAAGGCCATGATGGAGCAGGCGGGTTTCGAGCGCGTGCACTATTTCAATTTGAGTGGTGGCATCGTTGCGCTGCACAAGGGTTATAAGTATTGAAAAGGCAGTTGCAAGTGGCAAGTAGCAAGTTGCAAGGTGTAAAAGCGGGCGCGCACCTAAAAAGTCTTGCCACTTGCTACTTGTTACTTGCCACTGATTCTTAAAGAACTATGAATACACTGCAACTGATCGCTTTAGTGCTGGAAGACGCCGGCAACCGCGTACTGCGCCTGGACCCCGCCACCCTGGCGGGCCTCGGCGCGTTGCACGGGCGGGTGGTCTGTCTTACCTTCACCGACCTGGCGACCTCGATTTATCTTCAGCCCTCCGTATTTCTGCGCCGATTGAGCGAAACCCGAATCCCCCATATAGATAGGTATGATTTTTATCCGTGAAGGTTCCAAGCTGAACATCTTCGCCCACCAACCGGTTTTTCTTG
>JANNJF010000359.1:0-2123 GCA_031405715.1 Gammaproteobacteria bacterium
AGGCACGTCTTTTGTGCCGTAACCCGCCGGATGTGCCAGCGGGCAGACCGTAAAGAATGTCTTGTGTTGCTGCGCAACGCCTGGCGGGTTACGCAAACTACGCTAACCCGCCCTACATTTTGGCTTAAGTAAGTGCCATTCGGTACTGACCCCTTAAATTTTGCTAAATTTACTGGTGGCTTGCCGTGCCTTACAAAGCGGGAGCAAGCTCCCGCACTCCAAAAACGGCGACGCGCTGCCCTACTTCTTATACACCTTGCGCGGAAACAGATCGTGCTTGCGGCTCACGAGGCGGTCGAGAAACAGCAGACCATCCAAATGATCCATCTCGTGCTGTACCGCGCGTGCCTCGTACCCTTCGCAGTCGTATTCCAGCGCGTCGCCTTGCGTGTCCCGCGCGTGCAGACGAATGCGCTCGGCGCGCTGCACGTTGCCGGTGAAATCCGGCACGGACAAACACCCTTCGCGTCCCACCATGCTGCCAGTGGTGTCGAGTATCTCGGGGTTGATCAAGATCATGCGGCCGTGATGGGTGATGCCTTTGCGCGACGACACGTCCACGATGACGATGCGCTGAAAATGGTTGACCTGGGGTGCGGCCAGACCGACACAGCCCGGTGCAGCGTTTACGGTGTCGAGCAGATCGGTAACAAACGTCTCAAGCGCAGCGTCGAACACCTCCACCGGCGTCGATACACGCTTGAGACGCACATCCGGGTAATGCAGGATCGTGAGCACCGCCATGGGTGCTAGCCGATGAGCGTATCGATGGACGTAAGCTGCACCTCGACACCGCTCTTGCGCACAGCGGTAAGCATAGGTTCCAGCGCAGCGGTGCCACCCGCCACGTAGCCTTGCAACAGCATGATATAAATTGGCTGCGCCTCGGTACCACCGACTTCCGATTCGAGATCCAGAATGTTCAGACCGGCGCGGGCCAGCGCGCCGGTCACGTCTGCCACGATGCCCGCACGATCCGCGCCGTGCACTACCACGCGCACATTGGGCTCCGGGTGTTGATGCAGCTGCGCCTTGATCTCGTCGATGTGCACGTGCAAATCAAACTTGCGGATGGCGCCTTCCACCAGGGCAAGCAACGGCGCGCTGCCGGTGGCGCTCTGCACCATGAGCATGATGGTGAAGTTGCCGCCCAGTCGCACCATGGAGGCTTCACCCAGATTGCTGCCACCACGGTACAAGGCCTCGGTCAGCGCGGCGACGATGCCCGGCTGGTCCGCGCCCACCACCGTCAACATATACCAGTGCTTCATGCGACCTCCTGCAACACTCAGTGCAAGGTGGAGTGGGTGAGATAGATCACGCCCACGCCGCTCAGGATGAGGACGATCTGTTGGATCGTGACGTGCATCTCTAATCGTTTGTGCAACCCGGGGATGAGATCCGCTACGGCGATATAAATAAAACTGGAAGCGGCGATGGCCAACACGTAGGGAATAACGTCTTGTGCGTTGGACAGAAAGAAATACGCCACTACCCCGCCGATCACCATGGTCAATCCCGACAGGGCATTGAATAGCAGTGCGCGACTGCGGCTGAAGCCGCTGTGCAGCAGGACGGCGAAGTCGCCCAGCTCCTGGGGAATTTCGTGCGCCATCACCGCGAGGCTGGTGATCACGCCCAGATGGATGTCCGTGAGAAACGCGGCGGCGATGAGCACGCCGTCCACCAGGTTGTGGATGCCATCGCCGATGAGGATGAGATAACCCGCGGCGGAGGCACGTCCGTGCTCCGCATCGGGGGCGTGTTCTTCACAGTGGTCGGTATGGCAGTGGCGCCACAGCACCATCTTCTCCAGTAGAAAGAAAATCAGCAGACCGCCCAGCACCGTGGCCATCACTGTGTGGCCGCTGCCCGGCCCCTCCAGGGCATGGGGCAATATTCCAAGAAAGGCCGCGCCGAGCAAGGTACCGATGGCGAAGCTCACCATGGCCGGCAGCAGGCGCGTGCGAAACGCCTGGGGCAGCAGCAGAAAGAACGACGCCAGTATGACGCTGAGCACGCCCCCGAGCAGGGTGAAGACGATGATCCAGAGGATGAGGGAATTCATTATGATGGTTATCGGGTTATCAGTATAAATTCAACGTTAGGAAAAACGCCAACTC
>JANNJF010000360.1:0-2984 GCA_031405715.1 Gammaproteobacteria bacterium
CGAGGGCCGTCAGCGGCGGTGTGTCCTGGGCGGATTGTAAAATGGCGCGGGCCAACGGGTGTTCCGAGTGGCGTTCCAGGGCGCCGGCGATGGCGAGCATGGCCGGCCGCGACGCATCATTGAACGTCGTGATGTCGTAGACCTGCAATTGACCCTGGGTCAAAGTACCCGTCTTGTCGAAGACAAAGTGTGTGGCCGTGGCCAGGGTTTCGAGGGCGTGGCCGCGGGTGGTGAGCAGACCACGCCGGGTGAGCGCACCGGTGGCGGCGGTCACGGCAGTCGGGGTGGCGAGGGACAGGGCGCAGGGGCAGGTGACCACCAGCATGCTGATGACGATATGCAGCCAGTGCGGGTTGCCCGCCTGCCACCAGTAAAATCCCACCAGGGTGGTGGCTAACAAAACAGCCGCGACAAACCAGGCGGCGGCGCGGTCGGCCAGCTGAGCGATGGCGGGCTTCTCGCTTTGCGCACGATCGAGCAGACGTAGTATGGCGGAGAGGATGGTGTCCTGTCCGGTACGCTCGACGGACATCTGCAGGGGACTCTCGACGTTGATGCTGCCGCCGATGAGGCTGGCGCCGATGTCCTTGGACAGCGGCAGGCTCTCACCGGTGAGCAGGGACTCATCCACCGTGGAACGTCCCGCCACCACCTGTCCATCCGCCGGAATGGATTCGCCGGCGCGTACCAGCACGCGGTCACCGGGCTTGAGCTCCGCCACGGATATCAATTCCTCCATGTCGCCCACCAAACGTGTCGTCATGGCCGGGGTCATGTGCACCAGGGCCTCGGACGCCTCGGCGGCGTGCTTGCGTGCCGTCAATTCGAAGTAGCGCGCCGTCAGCAGAAAAAACACGAACATCACCACCGAGTCGTAATAGACCTCACCGCCGCCACTGAGCGTGGTCCAGACACTGCCGGCAAAGGCCAGCAGGATGCCGAGGGACACCGGTACATCCATGCCGGTGCGCAGATGTTTCAAATCGCGCCACGCGGCGGAAAAGAAAGGCTGCGCGGAATACAGCACCACGGGCAGCGTCAGCAACAGACTCACCCAGCGGAAGAAATTGACATACTCGCTTTCGATGCCCGTCCACGCACCCCAGTACAACGCGACGGCCAGGATCATCACCTGCATGCCGAGGACGCCCGTCAGCGCCAGACGGCGCAATTTGTGTTTGCGTTCGTTCTCCAGTATCTGTAGCTGGCGGTCAGGGTTGTAGGGGTGGGCGAGATAGCCGATGCGGCTCACCGCCTGCAGAATCGCGCTCAGGTGGATGCGGCTGTTGTCCCAGCGGACGCGCGCCCGATGGGTGGCGTAGTTGATCTGTGCGGACAATACCCCGGGCAGGCTGGCCAGGTGACGTTCATTCAGCCAGACGCAGGCGGCACAGGTAATGCCTTCGAGGATAAGGGAGGCCTCGCGCAGCGTGTCGGACTCGGCGTGCACGAAGCTTTTCTGGATATCCGGGTGGTCGTAGAGGGCGGCTTGACGCAGAAACTCGGGCACCAGTTCGCGGCCGGTGAGGGCGGCCTCGGTGCGGTAGCGGTAATAATCCGTCAGCTGGCTGTTGACGATGGCCTGCGCCACCGCGGCGCAGCCACCACAGCACATGGGACGGGACGTCCCGTCAATCTCCACGCTGAAGTGGCTGCCGCGGGGGACAGGCAAGCCGCAGTGGTAGCAGCTGGCGGGCGAGGATGGTGGGAGGGTCATTGGGGCAATCGTCGGTATGGCAGTAGTGCGTTAGTGAATTAAACGAGCGATCGGGTTAGACTAAATTCGCTGGGTACATTCCAGTGTCGGTGCGCACGACATTGACCGGCAGGCGGCCAAGGGGTGTTTCAGGCCGCTAGGGTGGGTATACCTGATTTGGTTACTCCACTATTAAGACGTTCGACGCAGGCACTGTCCAGTTATTGGAGAATTTCGTCACAAACCGAAGGCCGACCATGCAAAAAAACGAACCCAGCGTCCTTCCCCATAAAGTTGCCTGCAGCGATTGTACGCTTTTCCAGCTGTGCCTGCCTGTCGGCATGGATGCCTCGGATCTGGCCAGGCTGGATGGCATCATACAGCGCCGCCGCCCCCTGCAGCGGGGTGAGTTTGCGTTTCGCATGGGGGAGGATTTTCATTCGATCTATGCAGTGCGCTCGGGCTCGGTGAAGACCTTCATCCTGACCGAGGATGGCCGCGAGCAGGTCACCGGCTTCCACTTGCCGGGGGAGCTGTTGGGCCTGGATGCCATCAGCGGCGAGGCCCATCCCTGCACGGCACGCGCCCTGGAGACCGCCAGCCTGTGTGAAATTCCCTTCGACCAATTAGAAACGTTGTGGACGGTCATTCCCGCTTTACCGCGGCAGCTCATGCGGGTGATGGGTAAGGAGATTTTGCACGACCAGACCCTGCTGATGCTGATGTCTAAAAGTAACGCGGAGGAGCGACTGGCCGCCTATTTGCTGAATCTGTCTATGCGCTTCGGGCGACGCGGCTACTCGGTGCGGGAATATAACCTCAGTATGTCGCGCAGCGATATCGGCAATTACCTGGGACTCGCGGTGGAAACCGTGAGCCGGATATTTACCCGGTTTCAAGACGAGGGTGTGCTCAGCGTGCAACGCAAATACGTGCAACTGCTCGACATGGAGCGGCTCAAGGCGTTGGCGGGGGCGCTGGACCATGGCACTGCCCCCACGGCATTCTCCTGCCTACCCGCCGCTGACCTGGGCTGACCAGACCCGAATGCGAGCCAGAACTGCGGCCTTCTCCCGGCGGCCCCTGTCGCTAATTGCGGCGGGGGAGGCGGCCCAGGACGGTGCCGTGATTGAGAGATTATCTAAACTAGCGACATAAATAACGCCGCATAATCGGGGCAGTGATCGTTGTAGGGTGGGCATCGCCCACCGCAACACGCCAGCCGACGCCCCTGATGGTGGGCAATGCCCACCCTACATAACCAGACATTACCTATGTCGCCATGTTT
>JANNJF010000361.1:0-1028 GCA_031405715.1 Gammaproteobacteria bacterium
GGCAAGCAAGAGAAAGTAACCCGCCCGCGATGCACATGGATGTGCGAGTGCCGCGGAGCGCATGGATGCGCGAGAGCGGCCGGGGCGGGACCCGCAAGTAGCTTTTCAAGCCGCGCGCTAGCGCGTCGACAGGGGTGCTAGGGATGGGAGTTCCCCGGAGCTTCACACCCTGCCCGGGAGCAAGCTCCCGATAATAAAGCGGCGGCGAGCCGCCGCACTCCGCGGGAGCGCGACAGTAAAGGCACTGGGGCTTTAGAACTTTTCAAAACCCCTAAGCCCAGCAGGCCTGGGTGCAGAAATACGCTTTTCGCTGTAATCCGCCTTATAACACCTTATAATGCCAACCAAATGGCGTCCCCCATTCCGCCGCCTTGGCCAACGCAATAAAGTCAGCACGAGCTAGCGCCCATGTCCGAATTTATCCCCGGTTTGCCCGGTTTCGCCTTTGCGGACCTGTTCCGTCTCGAAGGCCTGACGAAACTCGACCAGGAATTCCTCGCGCGCCTGCAACGCGAACACAGCGACCGCCACTCCCAACTGTTGGCCTATCGCGCCGGCACGGTTTTACCCCCCCTGGAGACCAGCGAACTGCTGCTCGCCTGCGCCCCGCTGATCGATGATGTCATTGGCGATCTGTTCAATATCGGCACCCTCTTGGAACAGGCGCGCGCCCGCACCCTGGCGCACAACCCGGTATTCGTCTTCAAAAAACTGTTTGTACAAAGACGCGCGCGCCGACGTCTGCTGACGAAAGAGGACATCCAGGATTTTCCCGCGCTCGACCACTGGCTGACCAAAGAACTGAGGGCCGCCGGCATTAAAACCGACGATCACGAACTGGCCGTGGCGCAATTTGGCCAGCGGCTGTTGGACGACGCGGACACCCACAAAGACGCCATCGAACAGTTGACGCGCTGGTGCATCCAGGCCATCAAGACCGACGCCGGCAAGGCGCGTGTCACCGGCTGGGTCAGCTTCCGCCTGCCGGTGGGCGTGGATTACGCCCATCTCGTGCCGGTGAAGATTGT
>JANNJF010000362.1:0-2845 GCA_031405715.1 Gammaproteobacteria bacterium
GCAAGCCGCGGAGCTCGGCCGCCCCGCGGAATTTCGAACGCTGAAATCGGAATTGGTCTACGCGCCGCAGGCGTCGCGGCCATTGCGGCCACATGTGTTCGATCGCGCTCGAACGACGGAGCGGCAGGCGCGCGTGCCGCGTCGCGAATCGCCGATTCTGCCGCGGTCGAATCCCTTTGCGATTCCGCGCCGAGGATATGGGCCATGGGGGAACCCGACCTACGAGACTCCGTAAGTCCGGAAAGCGCTATTTCTTGGCATCCCCCAGGGCCGCGTCCATACTCGGCGCGATAGCCCAGGTCTCCACGTCCTTACCCAGGGCCTTGGCGCACCGGCCGAGGATGGCGCAGGTGCCTTTGTAGCCGCCGAACGCCCCGCCGCCGGAATAGCGTGATGCGCGAAAGGTGCCGGCCACCTTGCCGTCTTGCCACAGGGTGCCCTCGATGGTCACATGTTTTGGACCACTCCAGGCGCCACCCCCGGTGCCGGTGATATCGACAATTTTCATCGACAGTGCCTTGCCCGCAGTCTTGGCGCTGACCGAGTCCGCCAGCACCACACTATCGAAACCCTGTTTGGCGAACTCCTGCACGAATTCCGGAACCTTCTGTTCCAGTCCGCATTCCGCACGCACCGCGTCCGGCACGTACAGGCCTTTGGCGAACGGGGCCTTTTTCTCCAGGGTCAGGTTGCCGCCGCCCGCCTGGGCGGCGAGGGGCAGGGCGCTGGCCGTTGTCAACAGTAGTGCGCAAAGGGTGCGGGTGAGGGGGTGGCTGGCGGGTACTCGCCTGGGGATCTCCTTAGTTAATTATTATCAGGGCGGTTACAAACTCGAAGCGCAACACCCGATGGCGTTGCCAAAACTTCGTTCGAGTCGCCCCGCCGTGAAGCTCTCTGGGCCGGGCGTTGATCTCTCTGTCAGTGCGGCGGAGATCAACCTGGCTCAGTGTCGATAAGTCCGTGCCTTTTGGCAAGTGCTGTCTGAAGCAAGCCATGGGTATTTTAACTACTACAGGATCAGAAGTTCAGGTCTTTTGCGAGCAGGACTTCAACTTGTCGGTGCAACTCCGGTAGCTTGCCTTCCAGTATTCCCCATACCAGACGATGGTCGATTTCGGCGTAACCGTGAATCAGAATCGCGAAAGGCGATAATGCGGCGATGCTCGCTGATTGCCGAGATGGTTTCGGCATCGATTCTGGACAACTGGTTGAGTGCTTCACCAATGATTTCGAACTGGCGCTCGATGGCGGAGCGCAAGAGCGGGTCGGCGGTGAAATCCGCAAACGTCTTGCCGCGCGAGAAGTGCAGCAGCAGGTCCGCAGCTTGTTTGACGTCGTAAAGGTATTTCTTGGCCTCAAGCTGCATACAGCAACGCCCGGCTTTTCTCGATGCTGCGCAGAAAGTAGGGATTGTGAACGGCGCTGGTGGTTACCAGGTCCACTGGTCGCCGATAGAGTGCCGACAGAGATTCCTGCAAGCCGAAGTAGGCATCCGCATAGGCGGCGTGCTCGAGCTCTTCGAATTCCACGAGGAAGTCGATGTCGCTGGTAGCCGGTTCAAAGATGCCCGTCGCCGCAGAGCCGAAGAGCTCCAATCGGCGGACGTGGTATTGCTGGCACAGGTGTATCAGTTCTTTCTGTTTTGCAGTAATGAACGGTTGCATGGTAGGTATCCGCAGGCGAAGCAATCGGCTCTTTTGCCAAAGTTTAGCTAATTCTGTGCGGTCTGTCCCGGGGAAGGTCTAGGGTCTTGCCTTTGCCCGCGCCCGCCCCGCCACAATCCGACTAACCCGCGAATAATGCAGCCCAAAATAATCGCCAATCGCCTTTTGGCTGTAACCGCCGCTGGCATAGGCCTGCGCGATCGCCTGGTCCCGGTCGGGGTACTTTTTGGCATAGTAGGCCAGGTCTTTGGGCACCGGGCGCCGGTGGGCGGACGGGATTTCACTGAGGTCGGCGTCCTGTTCGATCGCCCGTTGCAGGCGCTCCACGAACGCGTCGGTCCCCAGGTAGATCTGGTTCTTGAGTTGGTCCCACGGCGACGCCTGGCCCTTGCCTTGCGCGACGAACTCCCGGTAGCGCGCTTGTGCTTCCGCTTTACGTGACCCAAAGGTGGACAAGGTGGGTGCCGTGTCCAACCAGGCCGGTGCTGTCGCATGACCGGCAGTGGCGCGGTAGTTGCTCCAAGGCCACTCATTCGCACTGCGCACCATGCGTGCCCGGACGGGGTTCAGTACGATGTAACGGGACAGTTCCAGCAGGTAGGAATCTTTCTGCACGATGATCGCCTTATACCGCCCCTGGAAGACATGCCCGACACGCCCATGGCGCCGATTGAAACGCTGGGTATAGACCCCGTTCAGCTGACGCATGCCTTGGGATAGGTTGCCGTCCGGCGTCTCCACCAGCAGGTGGTAGTGATTCCCCATCAGGCAATAGGCGTGCAATACCCAATTGAACAGCCGTATCACCTCCGCCAATACCGTCTGAAACGCCGCACGGTCAGTATCGTCAAGATAGATAGCCTCCCG
Source organism: Gammaproteobacteria bacterium (assembly GCA_031405715.1). Classification (GTDB taxonomy): domain Bacteria; phylum Pseudomonadota; class Gammaproteobacteria; order Acidiferrobacterales; family UBA6901; genus JANNJF01. The sequence goes on from JANNJF010000362.1 coordinate 2,532, forward strand.
CCCGTCACCGCGAGAGGTGACATGGTAGAAACCACCGGCGAATTCCAGTCGTAGGGGGCGGGCCATGGCTGTTGGTTAAAACAGGCTGGTTATAGGGAAGATGCTAGGGTAATAAACAGAGAGGCAAAAGGCAAGACCTGACCCCTTTCTTCTTTGCGAACGTATCGAGCGCTATCGCCTCTTTCTGTCTCACCAATGCCTTGCGACTTGCTTCACCCATGGGGTGAGTCCTCCTTTGCCAGAAATGCGTCGTAAACCCATCTGCCGCCTCGCAATAGTTTATCAGAGGGTCGATTCAACTGCCGTTTATAGGA
>JANNJF010000363.1:0-2414 GCA_031405715.1 Gammaproteobacteria bacterium
CCGACCTGGCGCTCAAGCCGCGTGGCATGGTGCTGGTGACCGGCCCGACCGGGTCGGGCGCACTGGAACGCGGTTTCGGCCAGCCCCTCGATTTGGAGGCACGCATCGCCGACCTGAAAAACGAAACCCTGGCGCACCTCAAGGACAAGCACATCGACCTGCAGCAGGTGCAAAAACACTGGGAGCGCCTGGAGGACGAGTATTTTCTGCGGCACGCGGTCAAGACCCTCGCCTGGCACACCCAGGAAATCGTCGCGGCGGCGGTGGCGGACCTGCCCCTGGTCGCCACGCGCTACCTGCCCGAATCCGGCGGCACGGAAGTGCTGGTCTATACCCCCGACCGGGATGACTTGTTCGTCATCCTCACCGGTGGACTCGACCGCCTCAACCTGTCCATCGTGGATGCGCGTATCCACACCACGACCTTCGGCTTCGCCCTGGATACCTTCGTCATCCTGGATCACGACAACCAACCCATCACCGATGCGCAACAACTCAGCAAACTGCGCCAGGAACTGCGCGCGCAGCTGAACAACCCCCGGGTAGGGCGCGACCTGAAGAATGCGCTGTTACCGCGCACGCTCAAACACTTCCCCATCAAAACCCGGGTCGGCTTCGATGTCGCACCCAATCGGCTATCCACCGCCATGGAAGTCACCGCCCACGACCGCCCGGGCCTGCTGTATCAGGTCGCCCTCGCGCTGCAGCACTGCCGCATCCGCCTGGTCACCGCCAAGGTCGCGACCTATGGTGAACGCGCCGAGGACATCTTTTTCGTCACCGCACGGGACGGCACGCCGCAGCTCACTGACCAGCAGAGGACGTGCTTGGAAACGGGGATACGCGAACGCCTGGATACGACGAATGACAACGCCGCTAACGAAAAGACCTTCTGACCTGGTTGGGTGTCAGACGATGCCGAGCAGATTAAGAAATACCAGAGCGATGCCGAGCGGCGCCACATAGCGTATCAGCACATACCAGGCCCGGTAGATCCATGCCTGAGGTATGTTCAGTTCTTCCCGCACCACACGCTCCGACATCACCCAGCCGGCGAACAACGCGATCGACAGACCGCCCAGCGGCAATAGTATGCTCGCGGTCAGAAAGTCGATCACCTCAAACGCCGTCTTGCCGAACAATTTATAATCCTGCCAGGCGTTAAACGAAAGTACCGTGGCAATGCCGATGGCCCAGGTCACTACACCGATCACGACACACGCCCGCTTACGGCTGTAGCGGTGATTCTCCACCAGCCACGCCACCGCCGGTTCGATGATGGAGATGGTCGAGGTCCAGGCGGCGAACACCACTAAGATAAAAAACAGCATGCCGAAGAACGCACCCCCGGGCATTTGTCCAAAGGCGATCGGCAGGGTTTCGAAAATCAGCCCCGGACCGGCGCCGGGCGTGAGTCCGTAACTGAAGACCAGGGGGAAGATGGCGATCCCGGCGAGCAACGCCACCAGCGTGTCCACCGTCGCGATGGCGACCACCGCGGGCAGGATCGAGGTACGTTCACTCAGATACGATCCATACGTCATGATCGCCCCCATGCCGAGACTCAGGGTGAAGAAGGCGTGGCCCATGGCGATGAGCACCCCCTGAGGGCTGATCTTGCTGAAATCCGGCTTGAACAGAAAACGCATGCCTTCGTAGAATCCGCTGCTGCTCATGGCGTAGCCCACCAGCACCAACAGCAGCACAAACAACAACGGCATCATCCAGCGCACCGCCTTCTCCAGTCCGCTGCGCACGCCGCGCGCCACCACCGCCATGGTCATGACCATCACCAATGTATGCCAAAACAACAAGGCGTACGGGTTACCGGTGAGGCCGCTGAACAACGCGTGCACCTGCCCCGGGCTTGCGCCGTTGAGCGAGCCCGCGCCGGTCTTGAACACATAAGCCAGGGCCCACCCGGCAATCACACTGTAGTAAGACAGTATCAACACGCCCGTGCCGATACCGACGGCACCCAGCAGATACCAGTGGCGCGACGCCTTGGCCTCGTGCGCCAGATCGCGCATGGTATTAATGGGGCTTTGACGCCCACGGCGGCCCAGCATGACTTCGGCCACCATGATCGGTGCCGCCACCAGCAGCACCGTGATGAGATAGATCAATACAAATGCCCCGCCGCCGTTCACGCCGGTGATGTAGGGAAACTTCCAGATATTCCCCAGACCCACGGCCGATCCGCCGGCCGCCAGGATGAATGCCCAGCGCGATGACCACTGGCCGTGGATTGACGTTTTTTTTCCCGGCATCAGAATCTCCCAAAATAATGCACGTGATAGCCGTGACTACCCAGATTGGTCCTAACGCAGCTGTTCATGCCTATGGAACATCTGAACAAGTCCCCTCTCCCCCGTGCACTTCGGGGGAGAGGGTTAGGGTGAGGGGGATAATCA